>DASVRH010000105.1:0-5906 GCA_036388715.1 Solirubrobacteraceae bacterium
GACGGCCGACGCCGCGTTCGCCCGCTACCTGCGCGAGGCGAGCGACTACGCCGGCGGCCGGCGGATCCTCGAAGAGGGCTAGCCGCCGGGGGCGGGCCGCTCGCGGATCACGCGGATGCCGCGGACGACAGGGTCGAAGCCGAGCCGCGCGTAGAGCTCCTTCGGCGTGTCCTCGTCGTCGGCGACGATGAAGATGCGGTCGTGGTGGGCCTCCTGGGCCAGCTCCACGGCCTTCGTGATCAGCGCCCGCGCGTGGCCCTGGCCGCGCGCGTCGGCCGCCGTGTAGACGTCCTCGACCTGCGCCGTCGTGCCGTCCGACCACAGCTTGCACGTCGCCTTGGCGTCGGCGGTCACGAGGGCCCGGGGCGGGCGGGCGCGCCACTCGCGCTCGGCGTACTCGTCGAGCTGGCGCAGGACCTCCTCGCCCTGGGCGGCGTGGTCGTCGGCGAACCAGACCGAGAGCAGCGCCATCACCTCGTCCCGGCTCGCCTCGCGCACGCCGGCGGTGTCGGCGACGCGGTCGGGCGCGCGGCAGAGCTCCATGGCGACCTCGCTCTCGGTCTTCCACCCGCGCTCGCGCGCCTCGGCGGCGAGCCGCTCCCCGGTCGCGTCGTCGTGGAAGAGGGCGCTGGCGAAGCGCTGCGTGGGGAAGTGCTCGCCGAGGACGCGCTCGACGTCGTCCAGGCCCAGCGAGGGGGCGGCGTCGTCGACGACGAGCGCGTTGAGCGACCACACGGAGTCCAGCGACGGCGTGAGGAAGAGCGTGCCGAGCGCGTGCTCCTCGACGCGGTCGGCCGTCCGGGAGAGCGTCTCGCGCTGGAACGCGAGCAGCGTCTCGCGCGTGCCGGCCACGGCCGGCTCAGTCGTCGTCGTCGGCGGACGCGCCGGCGCGGCGGATCACGATCTTGTCCTCCTCGATCGTGACCTCGACGGGCCGGTGGCCCGCCCAGTGCTCGGCGTAGACCGGGTTGTCGGCGACCGCGGGGTCGAGCCAGAGCCCGTAGCCCTCCTCGCCGTGGTCGAAGGTGGCCTCGATCGCGCCGTTGGCCGCCCCGCGGCGCGAGCGCCCGCCGCGGCGCGAACGGCGCCGGCGCGGCTTGGGCTCCTCGTCGTCCTCGTCGTCCGGGCCCTCCTCGGCGGCGGCCTCCTCGGCCTCGGCGCGCGCCTTCTCGGCGGCGTCGAGCTCGGCCGCGATCGCGGCGTCGTCCTCGGCGCGGAGGTCGATCTCGTCGTCGAAGTCGACGCCGGCGGCGGCGGCCTCGGTCTCCTCGCCCTCGGGCGCGAGGCCCTGCTCGCGCTTGAAGGACTGGATCTGCTGGACCGTCACCTCAAGCTGGTGGGCGATCCACGCATCGGTGCGGCCGCCGCGGACCCAGCTACGGATCTGATTGAGGTGCGGACGCAGAGATCGACGGGCCATGAAATCCGCGGGGAGACTAGCGCAAGGTCTTGGCGTGGCGTGCGTTGAAGGGGACGTAGGATGTGTCCACAGGCAGGGAGGCGGAGATGCTCGTTCTCACCAGGAAGTCCAACCAGTCGATCATGATCGGCGATGACATCGAGGTGTCGGTGCTGTCGATCATGGGCGAGAAGGTGCGCATCGGGATCCAGGCCCCGCGCGACGTGCCGGTCTTCCGCCGCGAGGTCTACCTCGAGATCCAGCAGGAGCGTCGCGGCGTGGCCGCCGGCGGCTCCGACGTCCGCGGTGAGGTCGACCGCGCGCTGGACTCGCTGCGCGGCGAGTAGCTGGTCTTCGGCTCCGAGCGGTGCGCGTCGGGAGGTGCGCGCCGCTCAGCCGAGCACGATGTAGAGCGTCTGGAACATCGCCACGGTGACGATGACGGCCGTGGCGATGAGCGTCAGCACGAGCGCCACGAAGCGCATCGTGCTGTGCTTCTGGACCTTCTCGATCTGCCGCTGGCGCGAGCGCGCGACGGCCTGCCGGCGCAGCGCCTCGCGGCGCGCGCGGTCGACCTGCGACTCCTCGAGAAACGCCCTTTCGAGCTGGTTGAGGCTCTGGCGCATCTTCATGACGCGCCCCCAACCCTAGCCCCTCGTCCCCCCGGAGGGGGCACCCACGGGGGTGACTACGCGTCGGCCCGGAGGGCCAGGACCGACAGCCTGCCGCTGCGGACGAGCTCGGAGAGGACGGTCACGACGCGGGCGTCGAACTGCGTCCCGGCGCACGCGCGCAGCTCGGCGAGCGCCTCCTCGACGGGCATCCCCGCCTGGTACGGGCGGTCCGACGTCATGGCCTCGAAGGCGTCGGCGACGAAGAGGATCCGCGACTCGAGCGGGATCTGCGAGCGCTTCAGCCCGTCCGGGTAGCCGGCGCCGTCGACGCGCTCGTGGTGGCCGCGGATCCAGGCGGCCTCCTCGGTCAGCCCGGCGTGCGAGAGCATCAGCCCGCCGACGACCGGGTGCTCCTGGATCTGGCGGAACTCCTCGTCGTCCAGCTTGCCGGGCTTCGACAGCACGGCGGAGGGGACGGCGATCTTGCCGACGTCGTGCAGCATCGCCGCGCGGCGCAGCTTGACGACGCGGTCGCGCCCGAGGCCGAGCGCCTGGGCGATCGCGACGGTGTAGGCGGCGACGTTCTCGGAGTGGTCGCGCGTGTGCAGCTGCTGGGCGTCGATCATCGCCACGAGCGCGTAGAGGTGGGCGACCATGCCCTCGGTCGCCGGCGTCTCGCCGCCGTCGGTCACGGTCACCTCGCTGGCGACGGCGCAGAGGTCCTTGCCGTTGCGCTTGGCGAAGTACAGGGCGCCGTCGGCCAGGCGCTGGAGCTGGTCGGCCTCGCCGGCGTCGGACGGGCAGGAGGCGATGCCGCCGCTGACCGTCACCTTGCGGTCGGGCAGGATCTTCTCGCGCGCGATCGCGGTGCGGACGCGCTCGGCGACCAGCAGCGCCTCGAGCTGCGAGGTCTCGGGCAGCAGCAGCGCGAACTCCTCGCCGCCGATGCGGGCGAAGCTGTCGGCCGGGCGGATGACGCCCTCGGCCAGCCGGCCCACCGCGCGCAGGACGTCGTCGCCCGCGGCGTGGCCGTAGCGGTCGTTGACGAGCTTGAAGTCGTCGACGTCGAAGATCACGAGCGAGGCCTCGGAGCCGTAGCGGGCGCTGCGCTGGACCTCCTTCTCGAGCGCCTCGAGCAGGAAGCGCCGGTTGTAGAGGCCGGTGAGCGGGTCGCGGATGGCCTGCTCGAGCTTCTCGCGGTAGTCGCGCGCGTTCTGGACGGCGACGCCCATCTGGTCGACGAGCAGGCGCAGGAGCTCGACGGCCTTGTCGTCGAAGGGCTCGCTCTCGGGGCGCAGCAGCGTGACGGCGCCGATCCGCCGGCCGCGGGCCTCGAGCGGCAGGCGCAGGATCGCGCGGCGGCCGCGCTGCTCGACGTGGGGCGCGTCCACGAGCGCGGGCGCGCGGTCGGTCCACGGGTGCTCGTCGTGCCAGCGGCCGGCCACGGCGCCGAGGCGCACGCGGTCGTCCTTGGCGATGTGCAGGGCGGCGCTCGTGGCGCGCGCGGCCGTCTTCAGCACGCCGAGGGCCTGCTCGACGATCGGCCCCTCCTCGAGGGTCTGCGTCATCGTCGTGGCCAGGCCGGTGAGCGCCTCGAGCTCCTCGTTGCGGCGCGTGGCCTCCTCGCGGATGCTGCGCTCGCGCACGACCGCGCGCTGGCGCTCGACGAGCAGGTAGGCCTGGCGGGCGAAGGCGAGCAGCAGCGCCGACAGCGTGAAGACGGCGAAGTAGACGCCGCCGGCGGCGGGGAGCTCGTCCACGAGCATCAGGGCCACGGCGGTGCCGGGGAAGGCGAGGACGGCGCCGAGCGGGATCACGATGCGCCCGGCGATCCAGGCGCGCCCGATCTCCCGCGGCGCCCGCGCGACCCGCGGCGGCTTCGTGAGCCCGAGATCGGCGGCGGTGGCGAAGGCGAAGCCGCCGGCGCCCCACAGCACGGCGGTCACGGAGGGCAGCGCGGGGAGCGCGTCGGCCGCCGCGGCGGCCACGAGGCCGTCGCCGACGACGATGCCGGCCATGCCGCCGGCGACCCACCAGCCGCCCGGGGCGCGCCGGGGCGAGCCGGTCGCCGCCGCGCCGAACGCGAAGAGGCCGAGGGCGATCAGGTCGAGGACGACGATGCCGGTGAGCGCGAGGTCGCCGTGCGCGCTGCGGACGACGAGCAGCCAGGTCCCGAGGCCGCCCGCGACGAGCGCGAGCAGCGCGGCGTCGAGCACGCGGGTGGCGGGCGCGCCGGCCAGGCCGCGGCGGGCGCAGCCGAGCGCGGCGAGCACGAGGAGGACCGAGCCGCCGGCGCCGAGGTAGAAGCCGGCCCGGCCGATGTCGCCGGTGACGATCGCCGAGGCGACCATGACGCCGGAGGCCGCGGCGGCCAGCGTCACCGACAGCGCCAGCGAGCGCCAGATCGGCGCGAAGCCCGGCTCGGTGACCGTCCGCGCCTGCAGGCGCGTGGCGGCGAAGACGAGGAGGACGAGCGGGACGGCGAAGGCGACGTCGCCGAGCTGGACGCCGAGCAGCGGCAGCGCCCAGGGCAGCGTGACGAGCAGGGCGAAGACCGCGGTCCCGTCGCCGCGGGTCGCGGCGACGCTGACGCCGCCGCGGTCCTCGCGGCGCACGCGATCGATGTCGTCGCGGTGCACCGCGCGCAGCGATCCACCGCAACGCGTGCAGGAAGGGTCCAGCACCGTCTCGGACGATGCCTGTCGCTCCCACCCGCAGAACGGACAGCGGTGAACAAACGTCACAACACGCACGTAGATCGGCGCGGCGACGCTCAGCTTGACCCGCAGGCCCCCCAGAGTCCGCGAGTGTTCTCGCGCGCTTCCCGCTGGAGGTGGAGGAGCTCGTCCACGTGGCGCACGTTGGGCGGGAAGGTCGCGACGGTCGCGTAGCCCTGCCGGACGAGCTCGGCGTTGACGAAGAGCTCGCCCCGGTACACGTAGGCGAGCAGCCGGCCGTAGCGGTCGCGCCGCTCCACGTCGGTCACCAGCCGGACCCGGCGGCCGCCGACCAGCCGCTTCAGCGCCGCGCTCGCCTCGCGCGCGAAGCACTCGACCGGCGTGCCCGGCTTCACGCTCTCCGGCGTGTCGATCCCGATCAGGCGCACGCGCTCGCCGTCGACGACGAGCGTGTCGCCGTCGACGACGCGGTCCACCCGCCCGTCGGTTGACTGGGGTTCCCGCCCACCCTCCGGCGCCTCGCACGCCGCGAGCAGCGCCGCGGCGGCGAGCAGCGCGAGAAGGGACCTACGCGACGGTGACTTCCGGCGAGAGGTAGACGTCCTGGATGGCGTTGAGGAGCCCGATGCCCTCGTCCATCGGCCGCTGGAAGGCCTTGCGCCCGCTAATGAGGCCCATGCCGCCCGCGCGCTTGTTGATGACCGCGGTCTTGACCGCCTCCTGCAGGTCGGTCTCGCCCGACGAGGCGCCGCCGCTGTTGATCAGGCCTGCGCGGCCCAGGTAGCAGTTGATGACCTGGTACCTCGTCAGGTCGATGGGGTGGTCGGTGGTGAGCTTCTCGTCGACGAGCTTGTGGGTCTTGCCGTACGAGCCGTTCAGGCCGCTGACCGCCCCGTAGCCGCCGCGGTTCTCCGGCAGCTTCTGCTTGATGATGTCCGCCTCGATCGTGACGCCGAGGTGGTTGGCCTGGCCGGTGAGGTCGGCGGCGAGGTGGTAGTCGGTGCCCTCGATCTTGAACTGCGAGTTGCGCAGGTAGCACCAGAGCACGGTGAACATCCCGAGCCGATGGGCCTCCTCGAACGCGCGCGCGACCTCCACGATCTGGCGCGAGGACTGCTCGGAGCCGAAGTAGATCGTCGCGCCGACGCCGGCCGCACCGAGCTCCCACGCGCGCTGCACCGACGAGAACATGATCTGGTCGAACTCGTTCGGGTA
>DASVRH010000106.1:0-1949 GCA_036388715.1 Solirubrobacteraceae bacterium
GCGCGCGATCCCGTTGATGCGCGCGTAGGCGTAGAGGAGATACGGCGCCGTGTTGCCCTCGAGCGAGACCATCTTGTCGAAGGAGAAGACGTAGTTGGTCATGCGGTTGTGGGCGAGCTCGGCGTAGCGGATCGCACTCAGCCCGAGGTGCTCTCCCGTCGACTCCGGCGCGCCGTGCTCGCGCGCCAGCGCCCGCCCGCGCTGCTCGGCCTCGTCGAGCAGCGCCTTCAGGGCGACCGAGTCGCCGGAGCGCGTGCGCAGCCGCTTGCCGTCCTCACCGAGGACGAGACCGAACGGGACGTGCACGACCACGACGTCGTCGGGCAGCCACCCGGCCTTGCGCGCGACGGCCCAGACCATCTCGAAGTGCTGCGACTGGCCGTGGTCGACGACGTAGACCATCCGCTTGTGGCCCTGCGCGACGCGGTGCCGGACCGCCGCGAGGTCGGTCGTCGAGTAGTTGTAGCCGCCGTCGGCCTTCTGCACGATGAGCGGAATCGAGTACCCGTCCAGGAACACGCACTTGGCGCCGTCGTCGACCGTGATCAGCCCGTGCGCCTCGAGGTCGCTGACGACCGCCGGGAGCAGCGGCTGGTAGAAGGACTCCCCGACCTCGCGGATGGTCACGCCGAGGCGGTCGTAGATCTCGTGGAACTCCGACTCCGAGACCCGCCGGAGGGTCTCCCACACCTCGCGCGCCCACTCCTCGCCGGCCTGGAGGGCGACGACCGCCTGCCGCGCGCCGTCCTGGAAGGACGGGTCCTCGTCGAAGCGCCCCTTCGACTCCTTGTAGAGGACGTCGAGCTCGGCGACGGACAGGGACCGCGGGTCGAGCTCCCGCTCGCGGATGTACTGGATGAGCATGCCGAACTGCGTGCCCCAGTCGCCGACGTGGCTGACGCGGTCGACGGTGTGACCGCGGGCCTCGAACATGCGCGAGAGGCTGTCGCCGATGATCGTCGAGCGCAGGTGGCCGACGTGCATCTCCTTGGCCACGTTCGGGCTCGAGAAGTCGACGATCACCCGCTCGGGCGCGGCGGCCTGCTCGAGGCCGCGGTCGTGGCCCATCCGGTCGGCCAGCCACTCGTCGCGCAGGCGGAAGTTCACGAACGCCTTGCCCGATACCTCGCCCGGCCCGAACGGCTCGGCGTCGATCTCCCGCGCCAGCTCCTCCGCGATCTCGGTCGGGTTGCGCCGCAGCTGCTTGGCCAGCGCGAACGCGGCGTTGACCTGGGCGTCGCCGTGCGCGCTGTCGCGGTTGCGCTGCACGAACCGCGCGGCGTCGAGCTCCACGTCCGGGTAGCAGCGCGCGACGGCGTCGGCCAGCGCGTCCGTGAGGGCCTTGAGGATCACGCGCCGGCGCGCGCCAGCGCGCGCTCGAGCCGGGGCAGGGTCCGCTCGCGGCCGAGCGCCTCGAGCGACTCGAACAGCGGCAGCCCTACCGTCCTGCCGGTGACCGCGACGCGGATCGGGGCCTGGGCCTTGCCGAGCTTCACGCCGTGCCGCTCGCCGATGGCCAGCGTCGTGTCCTTGAGCGTCTCCGCGTCCCACGCGCAGTCGGCGAACGCGGCCGCGGCCTCGCGCAGGACGTCGGCGCTCCACTCGTTCTTCGCCACCGCCTTCTCCCACGACGCCTCCTCGATGTCGACGTCGTCGGTGAAGAGGAACGCGACCGTCGGCGCGAGCTCCGACAGCAGGCGCACGCGCGTCTGGGCCAAGGGCGCGACCTGCGCGAAGACCCCCGCGTCGAAGCGCTCGACGTGCGGCTCGACCCACTCGGCGGCCAGCGCGGTGAACTCGTCCTCGCCCAGCTCGCGGATGTAGTGGGCGTTGAAGTGCTGGAGCTTCTGCTCGTCGAAGAACGCGGGCGAGCGCGAGACGTCCTCGAGGCGGAACTGCTCGACCATCGTCTCGACCGGGACCATCTCCTCCTCGTCACGCGGCGACCA
>DASVRH010000107.1:0-7538 GCA_036388715.1 Solirubrobacteraceae bacterium
TCCTCTACACGGACGGGACCGACGCGCACTTCATGGACGCCGAGTCCTACGAGCAGCTCGCGATCCCGGAGGGGACGCTCGCGGACCGGCTGAAGTGGATCCGGCCGAACGACGAGGTCGACCTGCTCTTCATCGACGAGAAGCCGGCGGACATCCAGCTCGCGGCGTCGGTCGAGCTCGAGGTGACGCAGACGGAGCCGGGCGTCCGCGGCGACACCGCCTCGGGCGGCGGGAACAAGCCGGCGACGCTCGAGACGGGCGCGACGATCCAGGTCCCGCTGTTCGTCGACGTCGGCGACCGGGTCAAGGTGCAGACCGAGACCGGGCAGTACATGTCGCGGGCCTGAGCAGGCAGTGTCGAGGCGCACCGACCAGCGCCGGGCCGCCGCGTTCGCGCTCTATCAGAAGGCCGTCACGAACCGCGAGCTGGACGACGTGCTCGATCGCGACGCGTCGGCCTTCACGCGCGCGCTCGCGCACGCGGCCGACGACTACGCCGACGACCTCGACGCCGTGATCTCCCGCCACGCCCGGGGCTGGTCGATCGACCGCATCGCCCCGCTCGAGCGGGCGATCATGCGGATCGCGCTGCTGGAGATGCTCCACCCCGACGTCGCGCCGGGCGACACGCCGATCCCGCCGGAGGGCGCGATCGGCGAGGCGGTGGAGACGGCCAAGCGCTTCTGCTCGACCGAGGCGCCGGGCTTCGTGAACGGGATCCTCGACGCGGCCCTGAGAGAGATGCGCGAGACTGCGACGAAGAATGGCTGACGAGCTCGACACCCTCATCGACCGCCTCGAGCGGGCCGCCGAGCAGCTGCGCTCGGGCGACCTCTCCCAGGATGCCGCCGCCAGCCTCGTGGAGGACTGCGCCGCCATGGCCGGCCAGGCCGGCGCGGAGCTCGAGCGGCGGGCGCGGGCGGCGGCGCAGGAGCCGCTGCCCGGCCAGGACTCGCTGCTCTAGCTGCCGGCGCCCGACGGGAGCGTCGCGGTGCCGAACCAGAACTCGCGGATCGACCGCGCGGTGTCGACGAGCCGGTCGAGGCCGAGCGGCTTGCGCACGTAGGAGTTCGCGCCGTGCTCGTAGCAGTAGCGCACGTCGTGGGGCGCTGACGACGTGGTCAGGACGATCACCGGGATCGCGCTCAGCGCCTCGTCGCCGCTCATCGCGGCCAGGACCGCCCGGCCGTCCATGCGCGGGAGGTTCAGGTCGAGCAGCATCAGGTCGGGGGCGGCGCCGGCGCGCAGCCGGGCGAGCGCCTGCTCGCCGTCGGTCGCGACCTCGACGACCGCCTCCAGCCCGGCCTCGCGCAGGGCCTGGCGGATGAGCATGGCGTCGGGGGCGCTGTCCTCGACGAGGAGGATCGAGGTCACGCGACGACCTCGGCCGCGGCCTCGCGCCGGGCGGGACGAACCCGGTCGGGGAGGGTGAAGACGAACACGCTTCCTCCCGTCTTGCCCGGTTCGACCCAGATCCGACCCCCGTGTCGCTCGACGATGCGCTTCACGAGCGCCAGGCCGATGCCGGTGCCGGGGTACGCGTCGGCCGGATGCAGCCGCGCGAACATCTTGAAGATCGCCTCCGCCTGCCCGGGATCGACGCCGATCCCGTTGTCGGCGACCGCGATCCGCCACTCCCCGTCGGCCGGCGCGGCGGCGACGTGGATCACGGGCGTCACCCCGGGCGCGGTGAACTTGATCGCGTTGGCCAGCAGGTTCTGCATGACCTGCGCGAGCTGGCCCTGCTCGCCGCGGACCTCGGGGAGCTCGTCGGAGGTGATCTGCGCGCCCGCCTCGTCGACCGCGGGCCCGAGCCAGGCGCGGGCCTCCGCGAGCACGTCGTCGAGGTCGACGGGATCCTCGCGCAGCGGCGTGCGCCCGACGCGCGAGTAGAGGAGGAGGTCGTCGATGAGCTGCTGCATCCGCTCGACGCCGTCGCCCATGTAGCCGATCATCTCGTCGGCCTCGTCGTCCAGCTTGCCCTTGTAGCGGGCGGCCAGCAGCTGGCTGAACCCCGCGACGGTGCGCAGCGGCTCGGACAGGTCGTGGGAGGCCGCGTAGGCGAACTGCTCGAGGTCGGCGTTCGAGCGCTCCAGCTCCGCGGCGCGCTCCTCCAGCCGGATCCGGCTGTCCTCGAGCCGATCGTTGGCGCGCCGCAGGCGCGCGCGCGTACGCAGGAGCCGGCGCAGCAGGGCCGCGATGCCCAGGAGCGCCAGCGCGCCGAGACCGAGGATGATCCACGGGGTCGCCCGCGCCGCCCCGCTGGCGCCGGCGTAGAGCTCGTCGCGCGGGACGCCGGCGACGATCCGCCAGTCCGTGTCGGGGATCGAGTCGGCGGCGAAGAAGCGCTTCTGGCCGTTCGACGGCGCCGTGAACTCGCCCATCGTCTCGCGCAGTGAGCGCTGCACGATCTCCGGCGCCGGCTTCAGCCCCGCCGGGGCGTTGACCGACGAGATCGTCTTCCCGCTGCGGTCGAAGACCCACACGCGGCCCTCGCCGCCCTGCGGCAGCGGCTTCAGCGAGCCGCTGAGGAACTCGCGGAACGTCGCCACGGGCGCGGCGGAGACGACGACGCGCAGGCCCGCCTCCGCCGGGAAGGCCACGGCAGACTCGATCGTGTCCCCGCGCAGGTCGTTCAGCCCGTAGCCGATCCTCGTCGTCAGCGCGCGGCGGATGAAGGGCTCGCCGGCGATCCGCTCCGCCGTCCCGCCGGGCGTCCCGCTCGAGGAGGCGAGGACCCGCCCCTCGGCGTCGAGCACGAGCATGTACCGCGTTTCCCCGCGCGCCTTCTCGGCGTCGAGCTGCGCGCGCGTCACGCGCCCGGCGAACGACTCGGCCGCGTTCTCGCGCTGGCCGTTGTAGGCGACGGTCAGCAGCGACCCGATGAGCGCGGTCGCGACGTCGACGCGGTCCGCGTAGCGCTGGCGCAGCGCCGAGCGCTGGTCCGACTGGCTCTGGGCGAGCAGCAGGGCGCCCACGACGAACGCCGCCAGGGCGGCGACGACGAACACGAGCGCCGGCCACGTCGCGTCGTCGCGTCCGCGAAGGCGTTTCACGGGCTGGATTATGCTCGCCCGCGCCCTTGACGGCGTCCGTGTACCCAGACCACCTCCGCGCGCGCGTCGAGGACTACCTCCAGGAGCTCCGCTTCTCCGACCAGGCGACGACCTCCGGACTGGAGGAGGCGATGCGCTACTCGCTGCTCGCCGGCGGCAAGCGGATCCGGCCCGTGCTCGCGCTCGCGACGGCCCGCGCGATCGACCGCGAGGAGGCGTCCGTGCTCCCACTCGCGGCGGCGATCGAGCTCATCCACACCTACTCGCTCATCCACGACGACCTGCCGGCGATGGACGACGACGACCTGCGCCGCGGGCGCCCGACGAACCACAAGGCGTTCGGCGAGGACGTCGCGATCCTCGCCGGCGACGGCCTGTACGCCGAGGCGTTCCGCCACGCGCTGCACAACCAGCCCGGCGACCCACGCCACGTCCTCGCCGCGCTGTGCGAGCTGGCGGCGGCCACGGGGGTCAACGGGATGGTCGGCGGCCAGTACCTCGACGTGGTCGCCGCGCCCGTCGAGCTGCGACAGCTGCACGCGCTGAAGACCGGCCGGCTCATCGGAGCGTCGGTCGAGTGCGTACTCCTTGCACACGGGATGCCCTCCGCCGACTACCGCACCTTCGCCGCCGAGCTCGGCGTGCTCTTCCAGATCGTCGACGACATCCTCGACGTGACGGGCACCGACGACGCGCTCGGCAAGCCCAGCGGCAGTGACGAACGTCACGGCAAGCGCACGTACGTGAGCGAGTTCGGCCTCGAGGAGGCGCGTACAC
This sequence comes from Solirubrobacteraceae bacterium, assembly GCA_036388715.1. Classification (GTDB taxonomy): domain Bacteria; phylum Actinomycetota; class Thermoleophilia; order Solirubrobacterales; family Solirubrobacteraceae; genus CADCVT01. Next base: position 3,834 of record DASVRH010000107.1, read on the forward strand.
TGGCCCAGCAGTCCCATGACCGCGCGCGGGAGGCGCTCGCGGTCGCCGCGCCCGCCGGCGCACCCGAGCTCGAGCAGATCACCGACTTCATCGCGACACGCACCTCATGACGCCCGAGACCCGGATCCTGGACCGCATCGACGCCCCGAAGGACCTGCACGCCCTCTCCGAGGACGACCTCGTCCAGGTCGCGCAGGAGGTCCGCGAGCACATCATCGACACCGTCGGCGAGATCGGGGGGCACTTCGGCGCCAACCTCGGCACCTGCGAGCTCGCCGTCGCGCTGCACTCGCTGCTCGACTCGCCGCGCGACAAGATCCTCTGGGACGTCGGCCACCAGGCCTACCCGCACAAGGTCCTCACGGGCCGGCGCGACCAGCTCCCGACGATCCGCCAGTACGAGGGCCTCGCGCCCTTCTGCTCGATCGCCGAGTCCGAGCACGACATCATGGGCGCCGGCCACGCCTCGACGTCGATCGGCTACGCGGTCGGGCTCAAGGAGGGCATGCGCCAGCGCGGCCAGGAGGACGCCGGCCACGTGGTCGCCGTCATCGGCGACGGGGCCATGACCGGCGGCGTCGCGTTCGAGGCGATCCACCAGGCGGGCGGGCTCGGCACGCCGATCGTCGTCGTGCTCAACGACAACGGGATGTCGATCGCGCCGAACGTCGGCGCCATGTCGCGCTACTTCAACCGCGTCCGCCTCAACCCGAAGCTCTGGCACGCGCGGGAGTCCGTCGAGCACAAGCTCACCGAGCTGCCGGGCGTCGGCGCCGCGTTCGAGCGCCTCGGCCCGCAGCTGAAGGAGTCGATCAAGGCGTTCTGGGCGCCCGGCCTCTTCTGGGAGGAGCTCGACTGGGCGTACATCGGCGTCGTCGACGGCCACGACGTCCGGCAGCTGCGCGGCGCGCTGTCCAAGGCGCTCGAGGCGGGCCGCCCCGTCGTCGTGCACACGGCGACGGTGAAGGGCAAGGGCTTCGCGCCCGCCGAGGACGGCGGCCTCGACGGCATGGAGAAGTGGCACGCGGCCAAGCCGAAGTCGATCGTCAACCGCAGCGAGGCGCCGAAGGTCGTGCCCGCGGGCGGCGACGCGAATCCCTCCCCGGCGCAGTGGACCGAGGTGTTCGGCAAGGCGCTCGTGCGCGAGGCCGAGCGCGACCCGCGCGTCGTCGGCATCACCGCCGCGATGAACACCGGCACCGGCCTCGTCCACCTGCAGAAGGCGATGCCGGAGCGCTACTTCGACGTCGGCATCGCCGAGCAGCAGGCGATCCTCTTCGCGTCGGGCCTGGCGCTCGAGGGCGTCAAGCCCGTGGCGGCGATCTACTCCACCTTCCTCCAGCGCGCGTACGACCAGATCGTCCACGACGTCTGCCTGCAGAAGCTGAACGTCACGTTCGTGATGGACCGCGCGGGCCTGGTCGGCGACGACGGCCCGACGCATCACGGCGTCTTCGACATCTCCTACCTGCGCTGCCTGCCGAACATCGTGCTGATGGCGCCGCGCGACGAGGCGATGCTCGCCGACATGCTGCGCACGGCGCTGACCTACGACGACGGCCCGGTGGCGCTGCGCTATCCGCGCGGCGCGTCGATCGGCGTGCCGATGCCGTCCGAGCCGCGGCCGATCGAGATCGGCACCGGCGAGATCCTGCGCGAGGGCGACCGCGTCGCGCTCGTCGGCTACGGCACCGGCGTGCAGAAGGCGCTCGAGGCGGCCGACCTGCTCGCCGCCTCCGGGATGGAGGTCACGGTGGCCGACGCGCGCTTCGCCAAGCCGCTCGACGCCGCGCTGCTCGCGCAGCTCGCGGCCGAGCACGAGCTGCTGGTCACCGTGGAGGAGGGCGTGCTGGCCGGCGGGTTCGGCTCCGGCGTCCTCGAGACGCTCTCCGACGCCGGGCTGGAGATGCCGCGCGTGCTGCGCGTCGGCCTGCCCGACCGCTTCGTCACGCACGGCAAGCCCGCGCTGCTGTACCGCGAGGTCGGCTACACGGGCAAGGCGATCGCCGAGCGGATCCTCTCCGCCGTCGGCGCGCCGTCGCTGGCGTAGGCCTGGTTCCGCCGCCGCCGGGTACTACCGGCGTCTGATGACGGTCCATCCGCAGGTCCAGGAGATCCTCGACGCCGGGCGCGACGCGCCGGTGCCGTCGTCGATCGAGGAGGCGCGCGAGGCCTACGACGCCGGGTGCATGACCTACGTCGGGATGGCCGAGCCGGTGGACGGCGTCAGCGACGAGGACGCCGACGGGGTCCGCGTGCGGGTCTTCGTGCCGAAGGGCGGCTCGGACGGCGATCCGCTGCCCTGCGTCCTGTGGGTCCACGGCGGCGGGTGGGTCCTCGGAACGATCGACGCGTACGACGCGCTGTGCCGCGCGCTGGCCAACGCCGCCGGGGCGATCGTCTTCTGCGTCGACTACCGGCTCGCGCCCGAGCACCGGCACCCCGCGCCGCTCGACGACTGCTCGCGCGCGCTGGAATGGGTCCTGCGCTCGGCGCCGGAGTTCGGCGGGGACCCGGGGCGCGTGGCGGTCGCCGGCGACAGCGCGGGCGGCAACCTCGCGGCGGTCCTCGCGCGCCGGTTCCGCTCGGACGTCGTCTTCCAGCTCTTGGTCTATCCGGCCGTCGACCCGTCGTGCTCGACGGGGTCCTACTCGTCGTGCGGGGCGGGGAACGCCTACGGGCTCTCGCGCGACCAGATGACGCTCTGCTGGGAGGCCTACGCGCCGGGCGACGACGCCAAGCGCGACCCGGACGCCGTGCCGCTGCTCGCCGACGACCTCGCGGGCCTGCCGCCCGCCCTGGTGATCTGCGCCGAGTACGACCCGCTGAAGGACGAGGGGCTCGCGTACGCGGACCGGCTGCGCTCGGCGGGCGTCGAGGTGGCCTCGCGCTGCTACGACGGCATGGTCCACGGGTTCTTCCGCTGGCGCGGCGGGGTCGACGCCGCGCACGAGGCGATGGAGGAGGCCGCGGCCGCGCTGCGCGACGCGTTCGGCAGCGAGCGGCTCTCGCCCACTCCTCTCTAAATGAAACGGCCCGCCGGGAGAGGCGGGCCGTTTCGGGGAGGAGAGATACTGCTATGTGGGTCTGCGTTGTATGTGTGCTGTGAGGTAAGTCTTGGGTCTAGCGGGCCGTGTAGCGCGTGGCCAGGATGAGGACGAGCTGCACGACGGCGGCGCCGGCGAAGAGCGCGGCGGCGACGGACTCGCCGGCGACGGCCATGGCGGCGGCCGCGACGGCGAGGCCGAGCGAGAGGCCCTGGTCGCCGGCGAGGTGCGCGGCGATGGGCGTCGTGTCGCCCGCGCCCGTGTCCAGGCTCTGAAGCGCGAGGCCTACGATCAGCACGCCGATCACGACGCCGACGATCGTCGCCGGGGCGCTCAGGCCGAGCGCGAACGGGGCGACGCCGACGACGATGCCGAGGAGCATCTCGAGGGCGGAGTGGACCGGGAGGGGGATGAGGCGCAGGGCGGTCATCGCACATCTCAGGATGACCGGTTGACTGGCCAGTCAATGTGCGTTGCTTCACAGAATCGACCTCTCCGCCACACTTCCACCGCAGATGGCCCGCATCCGCCTCGACACCCTCCTCGCGGAGCGGGGCCTGTTCCCCTCACGCACGCGCGCGGCGGCCTCGGTCGCGGCGGGCGAGGTCCTCGTCGGCGACGAGCGGCGGGCCGTGCTCCGGCCGTCCGCGAAGGTCGC
>DASVRH010000108.1:0-11798 GCA_036388715.1 Solirubrobacteraceae bacterium
ACTCGGTGAGGTCGGCGGCGCCGCCGACCATCGTCGGCGTCTGCGGCTCGAACGCGGCCATGACCTTGCCGCCCGCCGCGCGCGTCGAGATCTTCTCGCCCGGCGACCACGTCGGCAGGACCTTCGCGAGGTCGGCCATCGGCCGGCCGTTCCAGCCGGCGTCCCACTCGGCGGCGAGCTCGGCGTCCTGGGTGCGCCACGCCTCGAAGCGCTGGCGCCACGCCGCGTGGGCCTCGGCGCCGCGCTCGGGCGCGAACGCCTCGTACACGCCGTCGGGGACGAGGAAGTGCGCGTCGGGATCCCAGCCGAGCGCCTCCTTGGACGCCCGCACGTTGTCCTCGCCGAGCGCCTTGCCGTGCACGTCGGCGGTGCCCTGGTTGGGCGACGGGTAGCCGATGATCGAGTGCACGTCGATGAGCGTCGGGCGCTCCTCCTCGGCCTTGCCCGCGGCGATCGCCTCACGCAGCGCGTCGAGGTCGTTGGCGTCCTCGACGTGGAGCACCTGCCAGCCGTAGGCCTCGAAGCGCTTGCCCTTGTCCTCGCGGTCGAAGCTCCACTCCGCGGGCCCGTCGAGCGTCACGTCGTTGTCGTCGTAGAGGTAGACGAGCCGCCCGAGGCCCAGCTCGCCGGCCAGCGACGCCGCCTCGGAGGCGACGCCCTCCATCAGGTCGCCGTCGGAGACGATCGCGTAGACCCGGTGGTCCATGACCTCGGCGCCGTAGCGCTCGCGCAGGAAGCGCTCGGCCAGCGCCATGCCGACGCCGTTGGCGAAGCCCTGGCCGAGCGGGCCGGTCGTGACCTCGACGCCGGGCGTGGCGTGGACGAGGTCGCGCTCGGGATGGCCCGGCGTCAGCGAGCCCCACTGGCGGAAGCGCTTGATCTCGTCGAGCGAGAGCGCGTAGCCCGAGAGGTGCAGCGCCGCGTAGAGGAGCATCGAGCCGTGGCCGGCGCTGAGGACGAACCGGTCGCGATCGGGCCACTCGGGGTCGCGGGGGTTGTGGTCCATGACCTCCGCGAAGAGGACGTAGGCGGCGGGCGCCATCGCCAGCGGCAGGCCGGGATGCCCGCTGTTGGAAGCCTGGATCGCGTCGATCGCCAGCGTGCGGATCGTGTCGATGCAGAGCTGGGCGTCGGCGGCCGTCGTCGCCATCGCCGAGAGCATAGGCTTCGCGCGCCGATGTCGTCCTCTCGTCTCCACGTGCTCGTCGAGATCCCCAAGGGAAGCCGCAACAAGTACGAGTGGGACGAGGAGCTGCAGGCGATCAAGCTCGACCGCTTCCTGTTCAGCTCGGTCGTCTATCCGACCGACTACGGCTTCATCCCGCAGGCGCTCGGCGAGGACGGCGACCCGCTCGACGCGATGGTCTGCGTCACCGAGCCGACGTTCCCCGGCTGCGTCATCCCGGCGCAGGTCGTCGCCCTGTTCCGGATGCGCGACGAGAAGGGCGTCGACGACAAGGTCGTCTGCGTCCCGCTCGAGGACCCGAACTGGAACCACGTCCGCGAGCTCGACGACCTCCCGCAGCCGCTGCGCGACGAGATCTCGCACTTCTTCTCGATCTACAAGCAGCCCGAGGGCAAGCACGTGAAGGTCGACGGCTGGTACCCCCGCGAGCAGGCGCTGCAGGTCATCGAGGACGCGCGGGAGCGGCAGAAGCGTGAAGCTCGCGAGGGTTGACGAAGGGGATCCCGCCCACCCGCCCGTCGTGTTCTGGCACGGCGAGCCGACGTGGTCGTTCCTGTGGCGCAAGGTCATCCCGCCCGTGCGCGACGCCGGCTTCCGCTGCCTGGCGCCGGACCTGCCCGGCTTCGGGCAGTCGCCGAAGCTGCCGCGCGAGTGGTTCACCTACGACCGGCTGGTCGCGTCGGCGACGGGGTTCGTCGAGGAGCTCGACCTGCGCGACGCGACGTTCGTCGTGCACGACTGGGGCGGGCCGATCGGGCTGCGCGCGGCGATGGAGCTCCAGGACCGGATCGCGCGGATCGTGATCATGAACACCGGCGTGTGGACCGGCCGCCAGAAGATGAGCGACGCCTGGCGGATGTTCCGCGACTTCGTGGAGGGCACCGAGGACCTGCCGGTCGGGATGCTCGTGCGCGGCGGCTGCAAGCACGATCCCGGCGACGAGGTCATCGCGCAGTACGACGCGCCGTTCTCGGGGCCGCAGGACAAGGGCGGCCCCCGGGCCCTCCCGCTGCTCATCCCGCTCTCCGAGGACGCGCCGGGCGCGGCCGAGGGGCGGGAGACGATCGAGCGGCTGGCGAAGTGGGACGGGCCGCTGTTGATGCTGTGGGGCGAGGACGACCCGATCCTCCCCGTCAGCGTCGGCGAGCGGTTCGCCGAGACGATCGGGCGCCCTCCCCCCGAGCGCGTCGCCGACGCCTCCCACTTCCTGCAGGAGGACGCCGGCGAGCGCGTCGGGGAGCGGATCGCTCAATGGCTCACTTCTTGAGCCGCACCGCGATCGTCTGCGACTGAGCGCCGAGCTTCACGGTCACGCGCAGGCGGACCGCGGCCTTGCGCCTCAGCGAGCGCTTGGCCGCCTTCGTGAAGCGCAGCGTGATCGCCTGCGCGCCGGCGCGGACCTGCTTGGCCTTGGCCTTGGCGACCGTGCGGCCGCCGGCCTTCGCGCTGGCGGCGAGGACGCCGTCGGCGGGCACGTCGACGGTCAGCTTCAGCCCGCGACGCAGCGCGGTGCGGAGCCTGGCCTTCGCCGCGGTGGCCGAGAGCGAGCCCGACGGGTTGACGGGGCCGTGCTGGTCGTCGTCCGGATCGGGGCCCGGGCCGTCATGCGGGGGCGGCGGGGGCGGCCGGTCGGCGGGGACGTCGGCGGGCCCGAAGTCCGGCTCGCTGCCGCCGGGGATGACCGTCGGGGCGTTCGGCGTGGCGCCATCGGTCGAGCAGCCGTTCTCGAAGCCGGGGACGGAGACGACCTTGACGCCCGAGCCGTCGGCGAACGTCAGCTGCGAGCCGTTCGGGGAGAAGGAGGGCTGCGAGTACTTGCCCTCCGGCCCCTCGTAGCGGTAGCAGACGGTCGGCAGCTCGTCGTCGGCCGCGCGCCCGTCCTTCCACGTCGTCGGGTACTTCGCGACGTGGTAGACGGTCAGCGTCGAGTCGTTCTCGCCGGTCGTGAAGGCGAGCTTGCGCCGGTCGCGGGTGATGTCGCCGCCGCTGACGCCGGCGTTGCCGCCGACCTGGTCGGAGAACCACTCACGGACGAGGTTGCCCGAGTCGCCGTCGGAGAGCTTGTCGGTGATCACGTCGTAGTTGAAGGCGTGGGTCGGCGTGGAGAGCACGAGCTCGTCGTTGTCCACCCAGGCCGAGAACAGCCACCCGGAGTGCTTGCCGAGCGCGGGCTCGTCCCAGCCGGTCTGGCGGTCGGCCCACGAGTAGCCGGTGCCGCCCTCGCGGTAGCCGATGCGGCAGTCCGGCGGCATGCAGTCCGGGCTCTGGCCGCTGGCCATGTAGAAGTACTGGTAGGCGACCTTCGTCCCGTCCGGGGAGACGTTGGGCTGGAAGGGCCCGACGAAGCCCGAGCTGTTGCCGGGCACGCCGGAGACGGGCGTGTCGAAGTCGGCCAGGACGTTGCCCTGGCGGTCGAGGCGGTGCAGCCGGATCCCGTTCAGCGCGACGAGCGTGCCGTCGTCGGCCTGCGAGACGTCGGAGTAGCCGCCCGTCGTGGTCACCTGGAACGAGCGCGATCCGTCGGGCGTGGCGAGATGGACGTTGCCGTCCTTGATGTAGGCGATCGAGTCCGCGCTCGCCGCCGGGGCGGCGACGGCGAGGGCACAGAGCGTCGCGAGGATGAGGGTGAGGGGCTTCATGGACGCCAGCTTGCGGCCGGCGCCCCTCCGCCCGCGACGGGCATCTCCCCCATTTCGTCCCTGAGGGGTCTGTCCCCCCCGATCGAGGGGGTCTGTCCCCCTACGGATCGAGGGGGTCTGTCCCCCTACGGCGTGAGCTGCTTCTGCTGCTCGCCCTCTTCGAGCCCGGGCTCGGAGTGGGCGGCGCGCAGCTCGTAGCCCTTGCGGGCGTTCGGATCGGCCTGCGCGAGGACCTTGTCGGCCTTCAGCGCACGGGCGATGCCCTCGCGGCCTCCGCGGGGCAGCACGCCCATGACCTTGTTGATCGTGCCGATCGACTTCGGAACGTAGACGTCGAAGTGCGGCTTCTGGAGCGCCTCGACGATCGCCGCCGCGACGTCCTCGGGGTTGACGTTCTTGACCCCGCGGGCCTGCTGGAGGCCGGCGGCGAGCTCGGTGTTGACGACGCCGGGCATGACGCACGAGATCTCGATGGGCGTCTCGCGCACCTCGGCGCGGACCGCCTCGCTGACGCCGACGACGAAGTGCTTGGTGCCGCAGTAGGTCGCGCCGCCGGGGAAGCCGGCCTTGCCCGCCGTGGAGGCGATGTTCACGAGGTGGCCGCGGTTGCGCTGCAGGAAGCGCGGGAGCACGATCTTCATGCCGTAGAGCACGCCGTTGACGTTGATGTCGATCTGGCGCTGCGCCGTCGCGTCGGTCTCCTCGAGAAACGCGCCGAGCTGCATGATCCCCGCGTTGTTGACGAAGACGTCGATCGGGCCGAGCTGCTCCTCGACCTGGTCGGCGAAGCGCTCCATCGAGTCGCGGTCGGTGACGTTGAGCTCCAGCGCGATGGTGCCGGCGCCGAGCTGGTCGGCCGTGCGCTGCGCCTCGGCGAGGTCGAGGTCGCCGATCGCGACCTTCATCCCCTGGCGGACGAACGCCTCCGCGGTCGCCTTGCCGATGCCGCGCGCGGCTCCCGTGATGGCGGCGACCTGTCCGGTCAGCACGCGGGGCTCCTTTGCCATCAGACTGCTCCTCGTTGCAAAAGTGACGGAGGTGTCACCTTAGCGCGGGGAGACGGGATCGTGGCGCGGAGGCGCGCGGTCGGGCGCGGTCAGGCGCCGACGGTGACGCTGCGGCCCGCGTGCTTGGCGCGGTACATCGCGGCGTCGGCGCGGGCGACGAGGGAGTCGGGCGACTCGCGGCCGTCGTACCGCACGACCCCGGCCGAGGCGGTCTGGGCGTTGGGCGTCGCCGCGCGCACGCGGTCGAGCACCTCGCGCGCCTCGTCGAGGTCGCAGTCGGGCAGCAGGATCCCGAACTCCTCGCCCCCGTAGCGCGCGAGCACGTCGACGGTCCGCAGCTCGCGGCGCCAGAGCGCGGCGGTGCGGCGCAGGTGGGCGTCGCCGGCCTGGTGGCCGTGCTGGTCGTTGTAGGCCTTGAAGTGGTCGAGGTCGAGGAGGGCGAGGCAGAGCGGCCGCCCGGTCCGCTCGGCGCGCGACATCTCGCGGACCACGGCCTCGTCCCAGGCCCGGCGGTTCGGCAGGGCGGTCAGCTCGTCGGTCCGCGCCTGGCGGGCGAGCAGCGAGACGTGGGCGTCGCGCTCGATCGCCCGCGCCGCCTCGTCGGCGAGCGCCGCCACCAGCTCGGCGCGCTGGGGGTCGAGCTCGTCGCGCGGGCGCGACCAGCAGACGACGAGCACGCCGACGACGTGGTCGCCGCGGATCACCGGATGCAGCGCCGCCGACCGGGCGCCCACGCGCCGCAGCAGCTGTGCCGCCTCACCCGAGCGCTCGACGTCGGGGACGTGGATCGGCTCGCGCCGCAGGAAGACCTGGATGCTCGGGGAGAGGGTCGGGTCGAGCGGCAGCGTCATGCCGGCCACGTCCGGCGCCTCGGCGGTGGCGGTGATCGTCAGGGCGTCGCCGCGCGGGGTCGGCTCGGCCAGCAGCGCCAGCCGCGCTCCCGCGGCGTGCGCGGCGGCGGCGCACAGGCGCCCGCGCGAGCTGCCGTCCTCCGCCCAGGCGCGCGCCAGCGTCACGACCGCGTCCCGCGTCTCGGCGAGTCGCCTGCCGCGCAGCACGGCGACCGTCACCGCGGCGGCGGCGACGATGACGAGCAGGGCGATGATGGCTGCGGTGAGCACCTCTGAGCAGGTTCCCCGCGGTTTGCGCGCGACGAACGCGCGACGAGAAAGGGGTGGACGAACGTCCTAGGCGAATCCGAGCAGCGCGGCGATGACGCTGCGCTTCTTGTCCTTGTCGCCGCCGCCGGTGTCGAGCTTGGGCGCGGCGTCGCCCACGGTGTCCTTCACGGCGCCGACGGCGTCGTCGGCCGCCTTCTCGACGTCGCCCGCGGGCGTGCCGTCGCTGCGGCGGTCCTGACCGTTCTTCCCGTTCCCGTTGCCGTTGCCGTTGTCCCCCGCGCTCGGCGCCGGCACCGCGGGGGCAGTGCTCTTCGGCTTCTTCGGCGTCGCCTTCTTCGGCGTGGCGGCCGCGGGCGGTCCGTTGCCGGCCGGGTTGCCGCCCGCCTTCGGGCCGCTGCGCGGCTTGGGGCCGCGGGCCTTCACCTTGCCGGTGCCGGCCGCGGGCGCGGACGGCTTCGGCTTCGGCCCGTTGCCCCGCGAGCCGCCGTTGGCGCCGCCACCGGGCGAGCCGTTGCCGTTGCCGGCCGCGGGCTCGCGGCCGCGCCCGTAGGCGTTGCCCTTGCCCTGCGCGCCGTACCCCTGCGGGGTCTTGGCCTTCTTGGCCTTCTTCGGGCCCTTGCCCGGCTTGTCGGGCTTGGCCTTCTTCGGCTTCTTCGCGACGTCGTCGCCGGCCCCGCCGAGGTCGGCGATCGCGCCGGACACCACGGTCACCACGACGGTCGCCGTCTTGTCGCCCTTGGCCGTGGCGAAGCTGATCAGGCGGCGCTGGCGCTGGTCGGCCGTGCGCTGCCGCGCCGCGGTGCCCGCACGCTCGCGCAGCGCGCCGACGACGGCCTTGGCGTCGCCGTCGGCGGGCCGGCCGCGGTCGTCGGTGTGGCCGGCGCCCCGGAAGCCGAGGATCCGCGCCTGCGCCTCGTTGCGCTCCTCCGCGGAGCTCGACGGGGGCGAGCGCAGCTCGTCGACGGCCATGACGCCGCCGCCCACCGCGCCGCCGACGAGCACCGCGCCGACGATGAGCTTCGCGCCGATCCCGCCGCTGGCCGCGCCGCCGGCCGCCACCGCGCCGCCACCGGCCGCAACGGCGCCGCCGCCGGCCGCGGAGGCGCCGAGCGCGCTCGCCAGCACGCTGCCCTTGAGGCCCGCGGACGGGACGACCGGCAGGATGATCGCCATCGCGGCGCGCTGGCGCTGGACCTCGTCCTTGAACGCCCGGCACGCCGCGCAGTCCTCGATGTGGCGGCGCAGCTGCGTGCGGCGCAGCGACCCGCCGCGGAGGACCGAGAGCTGCTCCTGGATCTCGACGCAGTCGGCGTCGCGCGCCTCGCGCGAGCTCGAGAGCGACTCGCGCGCCTGGAAGACGAGGGCCTTGATCTTGTCCTTGCGCACGCCGAGGGTCATTGCGATCTCCTCGTGCGACAGCGCCCCCAGCTCGGAGAGGACGAGCGCCTCGCGCTGGTCGTCCGGCAGCCGGTGGAGGTCGTGCAGCATGTCGCGCAGGTCCTGGCGGCGCTGGACCTCGGAGGCCAGGCCCTCCGTGGCGGGCTCGAAGTCCTCGATGGCCACCTGCTCGCGCCGCGCGCGCAGCATGGAGAGGCAGCGATTGCGGGCGATGGTGTAGAGCCAGGCCTTGAGGTGGATGGGCTTGTCGGAGGCCCGGAGGTCCTTGTAGGCGGCGATGAAGGTGTGCTGCACGGCGTCCTCGGCCTCGTCGCGCGAGCCCAGCATGTGCCGGCAGAAGGAGAGGATCCCCCGGTGGTGGCGGTCGTAGATCTGCTCGAACGCGGGCTCGTGGCCGAGGCGGACGAGACGGACGAGCTCCGCGTCCCCGGACGTGCGCAAGCGGCCGGCGGATCGGACCGGGGCACGCGGGCGGGGCGGAGCGGAGGCTTCCATGTCTCGTCAGGCGACACACCCACTCAACGCGCGCAGGCCACGCGGGTTGGTGGATGCCGTGCAGTCATTACCCTGACACGCCGTGTCCTCATTCGTCCACCTTGGTCATCAGCTGTCTTACAGCGAATTCGGGGAGGGGGAGCGGACGGTTGTCCTACTTCATGGACTCCTGCTCTCCCAGCGCATGCACAAGCCGCTGGCCCGCGCCCTGGCCGAGCAGGGCAACCGCGTGGTCACCCTGGACCTGCTGGGACACGGGAAATCGGACCGGCCGCCGGACATGTGGCGCTACTCCATGCCGATGTTCGGCGAGCAGGTCGTCGCGCTGCTCGACCACCTCGAGCTCGACCAGGCGGTGATCGCGGGGACGTCGTTGGGAGCCAACGTCACGCTCGAGGCCGCGGCGGCGGCGCCCGAGCGCATCCGCGGGATGGTGATCGAGATGCCGGTGCTCGACGGGGCGATGATCGCCTGCGGCGTCGCCTTCCTCCCGATGCTGCTGGCCATGCGCTACGGCGGCCCGCTGATGAAGCTCGTCCAGAGCGGGGCCAAGGCGATCCCGCGCGGGGCCCCGCCGTTCCTCATCGACGTCGGGCTCGACACGATCCGTCAGGACCCCGCGCCGAGCGGCGCCGTGCTCGAAGGCCTGTTCTTCGGGCGGATCGCCCCGCACCGCTGGCAGCGGCGGACGTTCAGGCAGCCGGCGCTCGTCATCGGCCACCCCCGCGACCCCGTCCATCCCTTCTCCGACGCGGGCATGCTCGCCGACGAGCTGCCCAACGGCCGCCTGCTGGAGGCGAGCTCGATCCTCGAGCTGCGGCTGGCGCCGGAGCGGCTCACCAACGAGATCGCCGACTTCATCGCGGAGTGCTGGGAGACCGCCGCGCCCGCCGCGCCCCGGGCGGCGGGACGCCGCGCCGCCACTCGCTAGTACTCTGCGCGACCGATGTCGAGCCGGAAGGAAGAGAAGGAGCGTCTGCGGCAGGAGCGCGAGGAGGCCGAGCGCGCCGCCGCCGCGAGCGAGAACCGCCGCAAGCGCGTCTTCGCCGTGCTCGGCGGGCTGGCCCTCGTCGCGGCCCTCGTCGTGATCGGCATCGTCGCCCTCGGCGGCGGCGACGACGACAAGGACGACGGCCCCGGGCCGGGCAAGACCGTCAACACCGACCTGCCGCCGAAGCAGACCGACGACCTCGACGAGGCGGTCAAGGCAGCCTCCTGCACCTTCAAGGAGTTCCCCGACGAGGGGAACAACCACCTCCCCAACCGCGAGGCGACGTTCGACGGGTACAAGACGAACCCGCCCACGTCCGGCACGCACCGCCCGCCGCCCGCCGCGCCCGACGGCGTGTACGACCCGGGCAACTCCCCCGCCAAGGAGGAGTGGGTCCACACGCTCGAGCACGGCCGCGTGATCTTCATGTACAAGCCGGGCACGCCGCAGCAGCGGATCGATCAGCTCCAGAAGCTGATGGAGGAGAAGTTCAAGGACCAGGACAGCGGCTACAAGACCGTGTTGATGGAGAACAACACGAAGATGCCGTTCGAGGTCGCCGCCGTCTCCTGGCGCCGCTACGTCGCGTGCGAGAAGTTCACCGACAAGTCGTTCGACGCGCTGCGCGCGTTCCGGTCGGAGGTCGTCGACGACGGCACCGCCCCCGAGGGCGACTTCCCCTGGCCGTTCACCGGCATCTAGCCGGTCCTCACCCTCTCCTCCTCCTCGTCGAACCCGGAACGGGTGTCATGCACCCATTTGGACAACGTTCGCTTTGGCGCTTTGGGCTTCTTGATTAACGCTATAGTCCGCGCTCGCTCTGTTGGTCCTCTTTTCAGGGAGGTAGTCCATGCGCAGGTTCACTGCGAAGCTCGTCATCCTCGCGACCGTGGCGTTGACCGCCGTCGCGCTCATGGCGGTCCCCGCCGCCGGTCACTGGACCGAGATCTTCCACGGCGACGATCACGGGACGAACGACCACAGCCACTTCAACATCTCCGACCACGAGTGCGACGGCAATCGCGTCTACGGCAACGCCTACGACGCGAGCGGGTACCGCGGCCCGGCGTACGACGAGGACGGGTGCGGCGGCACGTACCGCCACCTCGACGGGCTGAACTACAGCTCGTACCGGATCTGCGAGGAGGGCGTGTCCTGCACCGCCTTCCGGGGCACCTGATCCGGGCCTAGGACCTTCGGGAGCCTCCCCTTTCTCCTCCTGAGCTCGGGGAGGCTCCCGTGGACCGCCTCATGAGACGTCTGCTCCCGGCGCTCGTCGCCCTCGCCGCGCTGGCCGTGGCCTGCGGGGACGAGGACGAGGAGACGCGCCCGGCGAGCAGAGCCGAGCCGACCATCTCGGTCCGGGCGATCAGCGGCGAGGAGAGTCGCCTGCTCGGGCCCACGTCGACCTGCGGCGAGGGCGCGCCGGAGGGGATCTCGCTGGCCTGCGGCATCCCCGCTCCCCATCCTCGCGTCGAGGCGCTGCCGGCGCGGGCCGGCGAGCCGATCGAGCTGCGGTTCGAGGCCGACGTCGACCGCCTGCTCGCGCAGCGACAGGCCGCGGGCTCCTCGGGGCCCGTCGTCGACGTCACCCAGCTGCGCCCCGTCCCCTCCTCCGGCGACCCGCGCCACTGGACGCTGACCGCGCCGTCCGCCGGCCCGAAGTCGGTGGTCGCGCTGGTCGCCCTGTTCGAGAAGCCGGTCTTCATCCGGAACCTGGCCACGGGCGCCACGGCGCCGATCGAGCACGCCGTCCTGCAGTACCAGCTGCCGCTGGCGCCGGCGCGCTAGCCCCTGCAAGCCGCCGCCCGGAGCGCGACTCGGCCCGTGGCACCGTGTTCGGGATCGAGATGCGCAGGTTCCTGCTCGCCGCCCTCGTCCTGCTCGCCCTCGCGCCGCCCGCCGCCGCCGCGGGGCCGCGCGCGAGCGACTTCGAGCTCGCGGTCCCGGCCCCGGCCCCGGCCGGGGCGCGCGCCGCGTCGGCGGCGTGGACCTCGCCGGTCCTGCGCCCGGTGGGGCGCTTCGACGTCTTCGGCCTGCGGTGGCGGAGCGCGAGCGAGCACGTGCGCGTGGAGGCCCGCGTGCGCGACCCGTGGAAGGGGTGGCGCCGCTGGGTCGAGGTCGGCCACGCCCACAGCGCGAGGGGGACGGACCCCGTGTGGGCGGGCGGCGCCGACGCCCTCCAGCTCCGCGTGCGGGGGCGCGCCCGCGGGCTGCGGCTGCACTTCGTGCGCGCGGCCGCCCCGGCGGCGAGGCCGCGCGCGACGACGGCCGCGCGCCGGCAGGCGCAGGCGGGCGCGGCGCCCGCGATCGTGCCGCGCTCGGAGTGGGAGGGCGACGGGCAGTGCACGCCGCGCGACGCGCCCACGCACGGCGAGGTGCGCATGGCCTTCGTGCACCACACCGTCACCGCCAACGACTACGGGCCCGAGGACTCGGCCTCGATGGTGCTCGGCGTCTGCCGCTACCACCGCAACTCCAACGGGTGGGACGACGTCGGCTACAACTTCCTCGTCGACAAGTACGGCACGATCTTCGAGGGCCGCGCCGGGGGGATCGACCAGGCGATCGTCGGCGCGCAGGCGCAGGGCTACAACAGCGTCTCGACCGGCGTCGCGAACCTCGGCACGTACGAGGACGTCCCCCAGACCGACGCCGCGATCGACGCGGTCGCGCGGCTGCTGGCCTGGAAGCTGCCCCTGCACGGGGCGCCGGTCGAGGGCGAGGTGAGCGTGGTCTCGGCGGGCGGCAGCTCGAACAAGTACCCCAGCGGCCGCACCGTGACCTTCCAGCGCATCTCCGGCCATCGCGACGGCAACTCCACCGCCTGCCCGGGCGCGCAGCTCTACGCGCAGCTCCCGCGCGTCCGCGAGCTGGCCGCCGGGCGGGCGCCGGCGGCGGCGCCGGCCCCCGCGGGCGGCGTCCCCGCCGCGCTCACGGCCGGGCCCGTCCTGCCGCTCT
>DASVRH010000109.1:0-3042 GCA_036388715.1 Solirubrobacteraceae bacterium
CTACCGCGTCGAGGTAGGCGCCGTCGCCGTCGTGGGCGTCCTCGACCGCGAGGCGCATCGCCTCGGGGTGGCGCAGCAGGCGCTCGAACGCCCAGCCCAGCGCGGTCGCCGTCGTCTCGTGCCCGGCGATGAGCAGCGTCACGAGCTGGTCGCGCAGGTCCTCGTCGCTCAGCCCGTTGCCGTCCTCGTCGCGGGCCTGGAGGAGCATCGAGAGCACGTCCTCGCGCTCCTCGAGGTCGGGCGCCGCGCGGCGCCGGCGCGCCTCCTCGAGCAGCGTCTCGTGCATCGGGGCGAGCGCCTGCTTGAGCGGCTGGTACTCGGGCCACGTCTCCGGCGGATGGAGGATCAGGCGCGTCAGCTTGCCGGTGTCGGTGATCCACGCGAGCGCGCGCATGAGGCGCGGGCGCAGCTCGCCGAGCTCGCGCGGGTCGTCGACGCCGAAGACGGCGCGCATGATGACCTCGAGGGTGACCTCCTGCATGCGGCGCGCGAGCGGGATCGCCTCGCCGTCGTGCCAGGTGGCGACCTCGCGCTCGGCGGCCTCCTCGATGATCGCCCGGTAGCTCTGCATGCGCTCGCCGTGGAAGGACGGGAGCATCAGCCGGCGCGTCTGGAGGTGCTCGGCGCCGTCGAGCTCGAGCACGGAGCGCGAGCCCACGACCGGCAGCAGCGCACGGTTTCCCTCGCCCGCGCGGAAGACCTCGGGGTCGCCGGTGAGGATCTCCTTGACCGCGTCGGGATGGGCGAACATCACGAAGTTCTCGCCCGAGAGGAGCTTCACCGTGAAGACGTCGCCGTAGCGCGCGTGGGCGCGGCGGAGGAACGGCTTGGGGCGCGTGATCCAGGCGAGCGTCTGGACGCTCGTGGGCCACGGCGGCCCGTGCGGAAGCTGACGGGACATGCGCCCGGGACGCTACAGCCCGGATAGACTCGCGCGCCGCATGGCGGCCCCGGCCACAGCGGAAGCGATCCGCGACGTCAACACGCGCTACCACGACGACGCCGCCTCCTCGTACGACGCGAAGTGGGGCATCGACTTCGGCCCCGGCGGCCTCGAGCAGGTCATGGGCAAGCTCGGGAAGATCCTGCCGCGCGACGTCTGGCCGGCGGGCGACGCGCTCGAGGTCGGGGCGGGGACCGGCTACTTCTCGCTGAACCTGCTGCTCGCCGGCGAGGTGCGCCGCGCGACGTGCACCGACATCTCGCCCGGGATGATCCATGTGCTGTCGCGCAACGCCGAGCGGCTGGGCGTGGAGGTCGACGCGGTCGCGTGCGACGCCGAGGCGCTTCCCTTCGAGGACGAGTCGTTCGACCTCGTGCTGGGACACGCGGTCCTGCACCACCTGCCGAACCTCGACACGGCGTTCTCCGAGTTCCACCGCGTGCTGCGGCCGGGCGGGTGGCTCGCGTTCTGCGGCGAGCCGTCGCGGGTGGGCGACCGGCTGGCGAACCTCCCCAAGCGGGCGGCGTGGGAGGTCGCGCCGGCGTGGCGGCGGCTGATGCGCGCCTCCGAGGCCGTCCATCCCGGCCAGCACGGCGACGCCGAGCCCGGGCTCGAGCACGTCGTCGACGTCCACGCCTTCACGCCCGACGACCTCGAGCGCCACGCGCGGGCCGGCGGGTTCGACGTCGTGAAGGTGCGCGGCGAGGAGCTGCTGGCGTCGTGGTTCGGGTGGGCCAACCGCGCGCTGGAGGCGACGGCGGAGCCCGACCAGGTGCCATGGGCGTGGAAGCAGTACGCCTACCGCGGCTACCTGCTGCTCCAGCAGGTCGACCGCCGGTTGCTGGAAGGGCGCCTTCCGCCGGCGATCTTCTACAACCTCATGGTCGCCGCGCAGCGCCCGCGCTGACGGACCCTCTCCGCGACGCGCCTGGGGGCGCAATTTGGGGACTTCCCCGACGCGCGCCGCGCGGGCGGGCGCGAGTCTGGCGGCATGAAGCTCCTCGCCCTCTCGCTCCTGATCTGCGGCCTGCTCTGCGCGCCGGCCTCCGCGAAGACCATCCACGCGAGCGCGTGGACCGGGAAGCTCATCGTCTTCACGACGTTCCACGTCCAGGACGAGCGCCACAGCCCGGGCAACGACAACGTGAAGCTCGCCGACGGCGACCACATGATGTCCGGCCGCGTCCAGCGCGTGCTGCTGCCGCACGGCCGCGGCGCGCGGTCGAGCTGGCTCGGCGGGAGCGGGTCGCTCGACCAGCTCAAGGGCAGCGTGAAGAGCTCGATGCACGACGTCGACGCGGTCCGGACGCTGCACTGGGACTGCAGCGGCAAGATCCGCAACAACGGCGGCTCCACCCTGCAGGCGCGGCTCACCATGGGCTTCTCGGGCGCGCTGAAGCTGATCGTCGACGGGTTCTCGCTGGTCCCGAAGGAGACGTGCTCGCGCGAGGAGGGCTGGTCGAGCCCGACGACGATCGACGGCTGGCCCGAGGACTGGGTCTTCGACCAGGGAGCGGCCCCGCAGCGGCGCAAGAAGCTCGAGCTCGAGAGCGACTGGTGGCGGTTCTCCTCGACGTGCGGCGAGGGAGAGGAGCGCGAGGGCAGCGGCCAGCCGCCCGGCCCGGTCGACGTCACCGACGGCGACGAGCGCTGCATCTCCGGCCACGTCGTGCACATCCACACGCTCCTCGACCTGAAGCGGACGTGCGCGGACGTGAAGGTCACGTACTCGCGGTCGTCGGCGCGCGAGAAGTGCGTCAGGCGGTAGCGCTCGCCGCCGCCGCGTTGTAGCGCTCCTTCGCCCGCTCGCGCCCGGCCCTGCGATCGACGATCGGGGCCGGGTAGTCGGGCGTGCCGAGCTCGGGAATCCAGCGCCTGACGTACTCGCCCTGCGGGTCGAAGCGCTCCTGGTGGCGCTCGGGGCTGTACATGCGTCTGAAGTACGGCGCGGGGTCTGTCCCCACCGACGCGATCCACTGCCAGTTGCCGTTGTTCTGCGCGGGCTCGCCGTCGAGGAGCAGCTCGGCGAAGTGGGCCTCGCCCTCGCGCCAGTCGAGCTGGAGCTCCTTCGTCAGCAGCGAGCCGGCGACGAGGCGGGC
>DASVRH010000110.1:0-4937 GCA_036388715.1 Solirubrobacteraceae bacterium
TGGGTGGAGTCGCTCCTCGACGCGCTCGTACGCGCGGAGCGCGAGATCCCGCGGGGAGGGGCGGGGCGGCGCGGGCGGGGGGACGACGAAGAGCCGCAGGTCGAACGCGGGGTCCTCGTCGAGCGCGTCGAGGAGCGACTCCACCCACGCCGGCACCACGAGCCCGTCGAGCGTCGCGCCGACGCGAAGCGGTTCGGCCTCCGAGGACAAGTCGCGCAGGCTACCTCCGTGCGCCTACACTCAAGCGGCAAGCCAGACGGTCGCGGAGGTATCGCCTTCGAGGAAAGTCCGGACACCGAAGGGCGGGGTGGTCGGGGAACCGACCCGGGGAAACCCGCGGGAAAGTGCCACAGAAACACACCGCCGATGGCGCGTCCGCAGCTGCGACGCGCACAGGCAAGGGTGAAATGGTGCGGTAAGAGCGCACCGGCGTCACGGTGACGTGGCGGCCGGGCAAACCCCACCCGGTGCAAGGCCAAGCAGGACCGCTTGCAGGCTGCCCGCCAAGGTCCAGGTCGGCCGCGTAGATGGATGATCGTCCACGACAGAATCCGGCTTACCGGCTTGCTACGGAAGAGCCCCGCTCCGGCGGGGCTCTTCTATTGCCGGCGCCGGTTCTGCTCGGAGCGCCGGACGCCGACCCGGTAGCCGATCGCGCTGCCGACGCCCACGAGCGGGGCGATCACGAAGTCGATCGTCTCGATCCCGCCGAAGAGCGCCTTCAGCCCGAGGAAGCCCAGCGCGGCGAAGACGCCGGCGAAGATCGTCGCGGCGACGGGGTTCTCGAAGAACTTCGTCACGGCGCGAGCTCGACGACCTGCTCCCAGGTGCCGCGGTCGAAGAACGGGATGTCGTTCCACGCCGCCGCGCCCTGCGCGCTCACCGAGTACATCTGCCGCGGCGCGCGCCACTTCGACACGTCCTCGGTCGCGTACTTCTTGGCGAGCTTCGCGAACGTGCCCTCGGCGGCCTGGCGCAGGCCGGCGTCGTCGAGCGTCCGCAGCGCGTACGCCTCGCCGTTGGAGATGTCGAACTGGTGCGACGAGCCGGTCCCGCCGAGCAGGTGCTTCGCGCGGTCGGCCGCGCCCGGGCCCGCGAGCCGCTCGACCGCGACGAGCTCAGCCTCGTCCTTGAAGATCTCCCAGATGTCGACGCCCGGGTCGACCGTGCCGTTCGCGTCGACCTGGTGGTAGGAGCCGTCCCACTTGAGCAACGCGTCGAAGATCAGGGCGGCGCGTCCCGCCGACCCCTGACCCGCGGCGCGCAGCCGGTCCTCGAACAGCGGCCGCTGCTGCGCGATCGTGCCCGACTTGAAGACCGCCCCGCGCGCGCCCTCCCACGTCGGCCGCGCCGCGACGTCACGCACGTTGCGCGCGAGCCACGCCGACCGGTGGAACGGCCCGGAAGCGCGCTCGGAGGCCTCGGAGTCCCCGTTCGTCCAGCCCGCCGACGGGATGTTGTTCCAGTTGAAGAGGTAGCCGCGGCGCGGGTTGATCACGTGCGGCGTGCGCCGGCGCGGCAGCAGCCCGCGCCACTCCGCCTCGCCGGTGCCCGGGAAGGGCAGGCGCTCGTCGAAGCCCTTCGGCCGCAGCGGGTGCAGGCCGGGATGCCAGTAGCCGATGTTGCCCTGCGAGTCCGCGGCGATGATGTTCTCGTTCCACGTGACCTTGAGCAGCGCGCGGTCGACGTCGCGGATGTTCTTCGCCTCGGTCAGCGCGGTCAGGCCCTCGAGCGTCTCGAGCTCGCGCATCCAGATCGCGTAGCGGCGCGCGTACGCGCGGTTGCCCGCCCGCACCTCGACCGGGCCGTGCAGCGTGCGGCAGATCCGCTCCGTCCGCGAGCCCGCGCCCGGCACGACATCGGGGAACGACAGCAGATCGGTGGGCGGGGAGCGGTACGTGAACGTCTCGTCGCGGCACTCCATCTCGCGCGTCTGCCCGTCGAACTTGTACTGCTCGGGCGCGATCAGCTCCTCGGCGTAGAGGTCGTCCTCGTCGGAGAGCCCGCTCGTGTAGCCCCACGCGACGTCGCCGTTGTGGCCGATCGCCACCAGCGGGACGCCCGCCGCCGTCACGCCGCGGACGTCGTAGCCCGGCGCGTGCACCTCGAGCTCCACGAACAGCTCGGGGATCGAGTAGCCGAGCTGCGGGCCGTTGAAGAGGAACGCGCCCCGCTCCGGACGCTTCTTGCGCACCGCGAACATGTACGAGCCGCCGACGTGGCCGACGAGCCCCTCGGCGACGGACGCCCGCGCCGCGGCGACCGTGCCCTCCGCCGGCAGCTCCCAGTCCTTGGAGACCTCGAGCGTGCGCGCGAAGGCCGCGCGCTCCTGCCGCGCCCGCTTCTTCGGGTTCAGCGGGCCGGGGTTCGACGGGAAGCGGCCGTAGCGCGGCGGCACGGACGGGTTCGCGTCCGGCGTGCGCAGCGGCAGCAGCGCGTCGAACGCCTGCGGGCCGATCGCCCGCAGCGTGCGCAGGTTCTGCAGCTCGACGCCGCTGCTCGACGGGACGGTCCGAGCGAGGTAGATGCCGACGGCGATCGAGTCGTCCTCGGTCCAGTCCGTCAGCTCGACCCCGAGCGCCGGGAACTCCCCGGGCATGTCGTCGGGGTTCGACCGGACGTGGTCGATCCACGCGTTGACGCCGTCCTTGTACGGGATCACCCGCTCGCGCAGCCCGGGGGGCAGCGCGGCGAGCATGCGCCCGCGCTCCTCCCGCGTGTAGTAGTCGCGCCGCGCGATGAGGTCGTCGTCGAGGTAGCCCTCGCCGAGGATCTCGGCCAGCCTGCCGGTCGTCGCGCGGCGGAAGAGCTCCATCTGGAAGAGGCGGTCCTGCGCGACGGCGTAGCCCGCGCCCCACCACATGTTCGCGAGCGAGTCCGCGGTGATCGCCGGCACGCCGAACGAGTCGCGCACGATCTTCACGCCCGGCTTCGGCGACTCCTCGACGCCCGGCTGGCCGAACGTGTGCGGCTTGCGCACGAAGTTGACGAACATGTCGCTCTGGTCGGTCAGGTGCGGCGAGCCGGTCCCGTCCGGCACGCCGGTGACCGACACGAACCCGCTCTGGCCGGGCGGCAGGATGTCCTCGGCGTTGACGACCCGCGCGGAGGCGGTCACCGGGAGCGCGAGGAGGGCGAGGAACGCGATCAGGAGACGCATCGGGAGCGGCACGCTAGCCGTTTGGCGTCGCGCCCGATGCGGTTCGGCCGAGACGCCGGGTCAGCGCGCCGGCAGCGCGATCGCCGGCGCCTTCGAGGAGCTCGCGGCGCTGCTCGGCGCGGGCGCCCTGAGCGGGCACAGGTAGCCGAGGTCGGGGTCCATCGCGAGACCCGCGCGCCTCGCCCCGCCGCGCGGCGCGTCGTCACGAGGAGCGGCGGCGCCGCCCTTCCCACGACCCTGGCCGCGCACGCGCCCGCTGAACCGCAGCACCTCGACGCCGCGCTGGAGGTCCGCCACGAAGACGTGGCCGTCGTGCCAGTAGGCGGCCCAGGTGTTCGCGTCGGCCGGGCGGTACCAGCCGACCTGCTCGATCCGCCGCGGGTTCGACACGTCGAGGAAGCGGACGCCCTGCTCGTAGAACGCGTTGGCGAAGAGGCCGTCGCCGCGGGCCGAGAAGTAGTGCGCCGACGCGCAGCCCGACGACCCTTCGGCGCCCTCGGGCGTCCACGTGTCGAGCGCCGTCATCCGGTGCCTGGTCCGCGCGGTGTCGCGGAAGCCCTCGCCGCCGAGCGTGCCCTTCAGGTCGTAGGTGACGAAGCGCCCGGAGGTCGCGCAGTCCGACGTCACGTTCTCCTCGGTGCCGTAGAGGACGCGCCGGCCGCCCCGGCCCTTCACGTCGCGGAAGGAGTTGTGCATGAAGCGCGACGGCGTCGCGGTGTCGGGCGTGCCGCTGCCGCCGTAGGGCACCGGGTCGCAGGGCGTGGCGACCCGCACCTCGCCGGTGACCGGATCGCGGTGGCGCCCCTCGGTCCAGTACCCGCGCACGCCGCCGGCGCCGCTGACCCAGGCCACGCCGTCGGCGTCGACCTGCACGTCGTGCGCGTAGTCGGTCTTGCCGTCGTTGCGCCCCGTGTCGATCGGCTCGGGGCAGGGGACGGGGTTCGCGGGGTCGCGGACGTCGGTCGCGAAGATCGGGCGCCCGCCCCAGTCCGCCGGCTGGTCGATCCCCCGCGAGGGCCCGCCGGTCCAGAGGAAGTCGCAGTCGTTCACGCACGTCGAGGTGTGGCCGGCGGGCAGCAGGAAGAACCCGGCCTGCGTCATCAGCCGCGGGTCGGAGACGTCGATGACGTGGACGGCGCCCTTGGGGAACGCGCCCGGCGTCGCGGGCGACGTGAACCCGCGCGGGTCGCGCGAGATGAAGACGCGCTTGCGGACCGGGTCGACGTCGACGTCCTCGTTCTCCCACACGTACATCGGCAGCGCGCCGAGGCGCTGCGGGTTCGCCGGATCGCTGACGTCGAAGGAGTACAGGCCGCCGACGGTCGAGACGAACATCACGTCGTCGATGAAGTTGATCGAGATCGCGCTCGCGAGCTCCGGGATCCGGGCGACCCGCTCGACGTTCGGCGAGCTGTCCTGGGCGACGGCGGGCGCGGCGGCGACGAGCGCGGCCACGGTGGCGAGGACGGCGAGGGCGACGGCGCGGAGCGATCCCATGTGAGCGCGAACGTGGAGCACGCGCCAAGCTTGCGCCCTGATCCGCCCAGGGGATTGCGGCGCAACGCCTTTGTTGCGAACATACGTTCGATTCGATGATCGTCTGCGTCCTCCTTCCACGCTTCGCCCTGACCGTCGCCGCCGGCGACCGCGAGTCGCTCTTGCGCGAGCCGGCCGCGCTGGCGCCGGAGCCCGGGCGCGAGCAGCTCGTGGGGGAGGTCTCGCCGGCGGCCGAGGCCCACGGCGTCCGCCCCGGGATGCGGCTCGGCGAGGCGCTCGC
>DASVRH010000111.1:0-7008 GCA_036388715.1 Solirubrobacteraceae bacterium
CCGGGCCGGGTCGCCGAGAACTTCGCGCTGCTCTCCGACGTCGCGGAGAACGTCTCCGCCTTCGCGTTCGAGCTGGGGAGGGACCCGGCGGGGATCGCCGCCGCGCTCCAAGGACTGCTCGCGGGGCGGGCCGTCGGCGCCTGAGGCGCCCTAGGAGGCGCGGCCCCAGGGCGCGCCCCTCGGCCGCGGCCGCAGCGGCGCGCCTCTCGCGATCGCCCGCGCCCCGACCGCGACCCTCCGCAGCGTCCACGGCCGCGGCGGGCCCCGCAGGACGCGCGCGGCGTCGCGCGGGTCGGACTCCCGCGCCGCCTCGTCGAGCCGGCCCAGCGCCGCCTCCGGCATCTCCGCGCCGAGCTCCTCGGCGAGCCACCGCGCCATCACCGCGACCGGCGCCGCGCACCGCGCCGCCTCCGCATGGCGCGCGACCACGTCCCAGTCGAGGGCCGGCGCGCGCGCGATCCACCAGGCGTCGAGCGCCCAGCGCAGCGTCGTCACGCCCCAGGCCGCGCGGCCGAGGACGTGCGCGAAGGCGTCGGCCGGGGCGAGCGTCCGCGCCGGGAAGCCGGCCACCTCCACCTCGACCGCCCGCGCCCAGACGGCGTCGAGCGCGCCGGAGGGTCCCCTTCGCGTTCCTCCGCGCGGATAGAGGGCCGTGTGGCGCACGACCGGGAACCCCGACCCGTGCACCTCCTCGCCCGGCCGCTCGGTCACGAGCAGGTCGAGGTCGTGGCAGTGGCGCAGCGGCCACTCCTCGTACGCCGTCGCCGCGGCCGCGACGCCGCCGACCACGAGGGCGGGCTCGCGCAGCCGCTCGAGCGTCTCGCGGATCGCGTCCGTGATCGCGGCGGTCCGCAGCTCCTCGTGCGTCCGCGCCGCGCGCAGCACCGACAGCACCTCGGGATCGACCTCCTCGCCCCTCGACCGTGAGGCGTGGAGCAGCGAGGGGAGCAGGGCGGCGCGGCGGACGTCCGGCGCGCGCAGGGCGGCGAGGGAGGGGACGGACCCGCGTGCGCCCGGGAGGCAGGCCCTCAGCAGCTCTGTCCGGTCGCCGGCCGGGAGGAGCGCGGCGGCGAGGTCAGCGCTGGTCGGCGTGCGCCGGCCAGAGCTCCGCATCGGTCGGCGGCAGCGGGGGGTCGAACGCGAGCAGGTCCTCCATGTCGGTGAACCTCACGACCTTCGGCGCGGCGTACGGCCCGCGCACGGCGGCGACGCCGTCGGCGTCGGCCAGCGCGGGGTCGGGCGGGCCGGCCACGGCGTCGCCGCGCACCAGCAGCTCGTCGGCCACGAGCTCGTCGGCCAGCGGCGCGAGGTCGGCCCGCGCCTGCGCGGCGCCGATCCCGAAGCGGGCGGCCAGCGCGTCGGCGGCCTCGGCGAGCGTCGCGCCGGCGGCCAGCCAGGTCCAGGCCAGCGCGCCGGACCCCTCCAGCGAGTAGTAGCGCCCGGTGACGACGTTGATGACGATCGCCTCGCCGTCGATCACCTTCGCCGTGGCGACCTCGCCGTTGATGGCGTGCCGCGGCTCAGAGACGCTCATACAGGGCCTCCCACTCGCCGGCGTGCCGGCGCGCGGAGAAGAGCTCGAGCGCCCGCGTGCGGGCCGCGCGGCCCATGCGCAGGATGTCCTCAGGGGCGTGCAAGAGGGCGAGGATAGCCGCGGCCAACCCGGAAGGATCCTCGGGTTCGACCAGCAGCCCGGTCTCCCCGTCGGCGACCACCTCGGGCAGCCCGCCGACCCGCGTCGCCACCACCGGGCGGGCCCCGTGCGCGGCCTCCAGCGCCACCAGGCCGAACCCCTCCAGCCGCGACGGCACCACCACGACGCTCGCCTCGGCGACCAGCGAAGCGACGGCGTGCGGCGAGACCCAGCCGCGGAACTCCACGCGCTCGCCGACCCCCAGCTCGGCGGCCCGCGCGCGCAGCGCGCCCACCTCCGTCCCGTCGCCGGCCACGACGAGCCGCGCCTCCGGGAACGCCTCCACCACGCGGGCGAACGCCTCGATCGCCAGGTCGAAGCCCTTGTCGAACACCACTCGCCCCGACGTGAGCAGGACGGGCGGGCCCTCCGGCGGCGGGCCGGGCTCGGCGGGATCCGCCGGGTCGAGCCCGTTGAGCACGACGGACGACTTGTCGCGCACCACGGGCGTCAGCGCCCGCAGGTCGCCGAGCGCCGCCCGCGAGCACGCGGTCACCCAGTCGGCCTCGTCGAGCACGTAGGCCAGCCCGGCGTCGGGGACGAAGTCGATCATCGGCCAGCTGCCGTGGAAGCTCATGATCAGCGGCACGTCGCCGAGCACCGAGCGCTTGAGGTAGAAGACCGACGCGCCGGTGAAGACGGCGTGGACGACGTCGGGACGGAAGGCCGTCAGGATCGACCGGATCCGCCCGCGCACCCGCACCAGCGTCTCGAGGTCGCGCTCGCGGATCGGCGGGACCAGCGACAGGCGGTGGACGTCGCAGCCGTGGTAGCCCTCGCGCTCGGGCAGGTCCTCGTGGTCGACGCCGGTGATCACCGTGACCTCGTGGCCGCGCGCCGACAGGTCGCGCAGGAGCGCGGCGCTCAGCACCTCGACGCCCCCGAGCAGCGGCCAGAACCGCTCGACGAAGTAGACGACGCGCACTCAGCCGTCGCCCGCCCGCCGGGCGCGGTCGAGCTTGGCCTTGATCAGGTCGAAGTAGTCGTCGAAGACCGCATGCTCCGCGGTGCGCGACATGTTGCCGGCGTGCCGGCGCCGGTGGGCGAGCACGCGGGGCAGCACGTCGAAGCGCACCCCCGCCTCGCGGGCGCGCAAGGTCCAGTCGACGTGGTCGCCGTGGCGCCAGCGGCCGTCGAGGGGCACCCGCTCCAGCGCCTCGCGCCGGACGACGAGGGTCGGGAGGACGTACGACCCGACGACGCGGTCGTGCTCGCGCCAGCGCGCCTCCTCGGCACGCGCGACCTCGTCGTCGAAGAAGTTCTCGATCTGGCAGAACGTCGCGTCGAGCTCGGGATGGGCGGCGAGGTGCTCGAGCTGGACCTCCAGCTTCTCGGGCGACCAGAGGTCGTCGGCGTCGAGGAAGGCGATGAGATCCCCGCGCGCGACCCGCACCGCCGCGTTGCGCGCCTCCGTCGCCCCGGCGTTGGCCTGCCGGAGCACGCGGACCGGGTCTCCGTAGCGCTCCGCCACCTCGGCGCTGCCGTCGGTGGAGCCGTCGTCGACGACGAGCACCTCGATGGGCCGGTACGTCTGCGCGAGGATGCTCTCGATCGTCTCGCCGAGGTGGAGCGCCCCGTTGAACACCGGCACGATGCAGCTGACGAGCGGCGCGCTCACGGCGCGACCCCGAGCCGCCGCGCGACCCCGAACGCCACGCGGTGCGCGACCGGCGGGCGGCGCAGGTAGCCCTTCGCGGCGAGCGTGCCCCCGGCGCGGACGGCGATCATCGCGCGGGTCGCGGCGCTCAGCTCGCCGCGCCACGTCCCGACCTCGCCCTTGCGCCGGAAGCGCCCCGGCCCGGTGTCGGCCAGCGCGGCGAAGTCGTTCTCGGCCACGATCCGCGCGACGAGGCCCGCGTCGGCGGGGATGCCGCAGAACGCGAACAGGGCCGCGAGCGTCTCGGCCGGCCGCGCGCGCAGCTCCTCGTAGCGGACCTCGTGGATCGGCAGCAGCGCCGCCGCCTCCTCGACCCAGCCCATCGTGATCACCCATTCCGCGGCGGCCCGCCACGCGTACGGCTTGGCGACGAGCGTGCCGAAGAGCGCGGGCTCGCGGAACCAGTTGCGCCGCATGTCCTGCCGCGACGCCATCGCGTCGCGCAGGTCGCGCACGACGTGGACGATCCGCGCCCGCGGGAAGACGTCGGCGATCGCGCGCAGGCTCGCGACGTGGCTCGGCGTCTTCTCGACCACCCACCGGTGCTCGGGCCCGACCGCGCGGGCCAGCCACGGCACGAGCGTCTCGCGCGCGGCGCGCACCGCCTCGTCGCGATCGGCGAGCTGGCCGATGCCGTAGGGCTTGGCGCTGATCCCGACGTGGCTCTCCGGGTCCCACTCGGTGCGGGGGTGGAGGTGCCCGAGGTGCTCGGGGGCCAGCAGCAGCGACTCGTAGACGCCGGCGACCTGCGGGTGCGAGGTCAGCAGGTCGTAGGTCCACGTCGTCCCCGACCGGCCGTATCCGACGACGAAGATCGGCCGCGACGCGACCTCGAGCGGGTCGCTCACCAGCGCCTCCGGCGAAAGCCCCCGGCGATCGCGCGGGCGTGGCGCGCGGCGAGCCGCCACCCGCCCGTCCCGTCGTGGCCCACGGTGCCGCGCAGCCCCTCCTCGGGCGGCGCGACGACGGTCCGCAGGTAGGTCGCCCGCTCGCGCCAGCCCTCCATCGCCGCGAGCCGGCCGGCGTGCAGCGCCACCGGCGCGTCGGAGGCCTCGACGGCCCGCAGCGGGCCGAACGGCGGCGGCGCGACCGGCCCGCGCGGGCGCTCGCGCTCGTAGCGCAGGTGATGGCGCGCGTAGTCGAGCGAGCGGTCGACGGCCCAGCCCAGGCCGCGCGCGTCGGCCCGCGCGAAGGCGTCGTGCCACTGCTGGTCGCCCAGCGCGCGCGCGACGTTGACGACGTCGAGCAGCCAGCCGACCTTCCGGGCGCGGTCGGAGAGCAGGTGCACGGCGGCGACCAGCAGCTGGTCGGCGGGCGAGGGGACGAGCACGTCGCGACCGGGCAGCGCGAGCGGCTCGGCGTCGGGAGCGAACGCGCCGTGGTCGAGCGCCTCGCAGACCGGGTCGTCGCCCATCCGCCAGTGCAGCTCCACGTCGAGCCAGCCGTTGCCGACCGCGCGGCGCAGGTGGATGTCGTGGCCGTAGCGGGCGGCGAAGCCGTCGTCGAACTCGACCAGCTCCTCGAACCCGCGCTTGCGCAGCGCCCGCGCCGCGGCGTCCAGCCGGTCGCGCGGCACCAGCAGGTCGAGGTCGCCGAAGGGCCGCCGGTCGGGGTCCGGCTCGAAGCGGTCGGCGAACGCGGGGCCCTTGAGGAGGACCGGCTCGCTCCCCGTCGCCCCGGCGACGACCTCGGCCACCTTCGGCAGCTCGAGTCGCAGCGCCGTGCTGCGGACGACCTGCGCGCGGTGCACGCGGCTGAGGTCCGAGACGGCGGGATGCGGCAGCTCGAGCCGCCCCGAGCGGGCCGCCGCCAGCGCGTGGCCGGCCAGCCCGTGGTGGACGGCGGCCTCGACGAGCTCGCCCGGATCGGCAGGGCGCAGCGGGCCCGGGCCGGCGAGCGCGAGCTCGATCAGCAGCGGAACCTGGTCGGGGAACGGGAGCGCGTACGGCCGGCGCCGCATGGCGGGCGAGCTTAGCCAGCGAGCTCGCGGGCCCGTTCGAAGATCGCGTCCATCATCGGCTCGGTCAGGCGGTGCGTGAACGTGTTGTGCGGGCTGGGGTGAAAGCAGCCGAGCAGCATCCACGGCGAGCCGGGCAGCTCGGCGCCGTGGGCGAACCTCGGCCGCGGCCGGGGGTACGGATCTCCGCCGGGCATCGCGGCGCGCACGCGCAGCGCCGCGTCCCACGCGAAGCCGCCCAGGCACACGAGGACGCGTGGGTCGTCGAGCAGCGACAGCTCGGGCGCCATCCACGTCGAGATGCACCGGTCGCGCTCCTCGGGCGTCGGCTTGTTGGCCGGCGGCGCGCAGCGCACCGCCGCGGTGACCCAGAGCCCGTCGACCCGCAGGCCGTCGTCGCGCGAGACCGAGATCGGCTGGTTGGCGAACCCCGTCCTGTGCAGCGAGGCGTAGAGGAAGTCGGCCGACCGGTCGCCGGTGAAGACGCGGCCGGTGCGGTTGCCGCCGTGCGCGGCCGGCGCGAGTCCGAACACGACGACGCGGGCGGCCGGATCCCCGAACCCCGGGATCGGCCGCCCCCAGTACTCCTCATGCGCGAAGGCCGCCCGCTTGGTGCGGGCGGCCTCCTCACGCCAGGCGACGAGCCGCGGGCAGCGCCGGCAGCTCGTCACCTCCTGCTCGAGCTCGTCGAGGTCCACCCCCCGACTACACCACGCGGAAGGCGAGGCGCTTGACCGACTTGTTGCCGGCGGCGTCGGTCGCCGTGACGACGACGCGGTAGCGCCCGGGGCGAAGGCGCTTCGTCGCGACCTTCACCGCGTTGGCGCCCGTCTTGCCGGCGATCCGCCTGGCGGCCTTCGCGGCACGGAACTTCCGGCCGTTGCGGCGCTGGATCTTCACGCGGACCGTGGCCGTCTCGCTGAGGCGGAAGCGCAGGCGGCCCTTGGCGCGCTTCAGGCGCAGGCCCTTGATGACCGGGGCGACCAGGTCGCGCGGTGTGACGCCGCCGCCGTTGCCCGTGCCGCCGCCGTTGCCGGGATCCTTCGGCGGGTCGACCTCGAACTCGGGCGTGGCGGCCGACACGTCGACCTTCGCCGTGGCCTGGCCGGTCTTGCCGGTCTCGTCGGTGACGACGAGCTTGACCTCGTAGCTGCCGGGGGCGGCCCAGGCGTGGCTGACGTCACGGCCGGTCGCGGTCGTGCCGTCGCCGAACGACCAGGCGTAGGTGATCTCGTCGCCCGCGTCGCCGTCGCGCGAGTCGGCGCCGCTCAGCGAGAGCGACTGGCCGGCCGCGCGCGCCTCGGCGCCCGAGATGGCGGCCGTCGGCGCGACGTCCTGGTACTCGTAGGCGCCGAGGTCGGGCTTCGCGCCGCGCGAGCGGGGGAGGCCGAGCAGGTCGCCGGTCGAGAAGGCCACGTACGTGTCGCCGGTGCGGCCCTTGTCGACCATGGCCGACTCGCGCGGCAGGCGGAAGTCGCCGTTCGCGGCGTCCGCGAAGCCGGGGGCGAGGTTCGTGCCGTTCTCCACGTCGATGTCGCCGTCGGCGAACTCGTAGCTCGTCGCCGGGTCGTGGTTGACGTTCTTGCCGACGACCTTGGCGATGGCGGAGTCGCCGTCGAGGTCGACGTAGGAGAGGTCGTGCTCGAAGCCCTCGACGATCGAGTTGTCGATCCGCACCTCGGCGTTCGCCTCGCTCGGCGA
>DASVRH010000112.1:0-10206 GCA_036388715.1 Solirubrobacteraceae bacterium
CGGGCCCACGCGAGCGGGCGCGGTCCACCTGCTGTGCGGCGCCACCGGCCCCGGGATGCGCGCGCTCGGCACCCTCCCGGTGCTCGCCCGCGGCGGCGTGCCGGGCGCGAGGCTGGGCGCCGGGCTCGGGGCCGCGGGGGACGTCGACGGCGACGGCCGCGCCGACCTGCTCGCGCTCCAGTCCGGCCGGCGCTACGACGCGAGCGCCGCCCACAGCGTCCGCGTCCTGGCCAGTGGCGGCGGGCAGACCCTCCTGCACGGCCGTCGCGACGGCGAGGACGCGCTCGTCACGCCGCCGGACGAGGCCTTTCCGACGGCGCGCGTCGCCGACGCCGCCGACGTGACGGGCGACGGGCGACCCGACGCGCTCATGGTGTTGTCCGTCACGTGCCGGGGCGAGGCCTACGTCGTCGACCTGGCGAGCCCGCCGCCGGCCGGGCCGAGCGTCGCCGGGCCGGGCGCCGACGAGCTCTTCGGAACGAGCCGCCCCGACGCGTTGGCCGGCCTCGCCGGCGACGACTGCCTGTTCGGCGAGGGCGGGCGCGACCTGCTCGTCGGCGGCGACGGGCGCGACCTCCTCCTCGGCGATCTCGGCAGAGACCGTCTGGCGGGCGGCCCCGGCGCGGACATCGCGCGGGGGCACGACGGCGACGACGTCGTGCGCGGCGGGTCGGGGGTGGACGCGCTCGACGGCGGGCCGGGCGACGACGTCGTGCGCGGGGGCGCCAACACCGGACAGGTTCGCCGTGGCTCCGCCGTGTTCGCGACGCTCGAGGAGCTCCACGGCGGGCCGGGCGACGACCTCGTCGTCGGCGGCCCGGGGCGCGACCAGCTGTGGGGCGGTCGGGGCGACGACCACCTGCTCGGCCGCGACGGCCGGAACGAGGACATGCTCTGCGGGCCCGGCGACGATCGCGTCGTCGCCGACCGCGTCGACTTCGTGGCCCGCGACTGCGAGCGGGTGACCCGCCGGCCCTAGGAGGCTTCGACGTCTTCGCCGCGCGCGTACGCGGCGTTCTGGGCCCGCTCGCCCAGCGCCTGGGCGATGATGAAGACGACGATGCCGTTCACGAGCAGCGGGAAGAACACGAAGAACACCCCGGCGAGCCCGATCGTGGCGTCCCAGTCGTCTGAGCTCCAGCCCAGGAAGTCGGCGAGCGGCATGGCCCGAAAGATACCCGTCGAGGGCGGGGAGGACTCTGTCGCCGTCGAGGAGCCGCTGGAGATCCGGGTGGCGGGGCGCCCGATCGCCGTGACGATGCGGACGCCCGGCGACGACGAGGCGCTGGCGCTCGGGTTCCTCCACGGCGAGGGGCTGATCGCCGAGGCGCGCGAGGCCGGGCCGACGGCCGACTTCGCCGCGAACACGGTCGAGGTGGCCGGCCCGCTGCTGCGCGATCCGGGCGAGCGCAGCTTCTACACGACGTCGTCGTGCGGGGTGTGCGGGAAGGGGGCGCTCGAGCAGGTCGCCGTCGACGCGCCGCGGCTCGGCGACGGGCCGCGGGTCGAGCGGGAGGTGCTGGCGCGCCTGCCCGAGCGGCTGCGCGAGGCGCAGCCGGGCTTCGAGGCCACCGGTGGGCTCCACGCCACCGGCCTCTTCACCCCGGACGGCGAGCTGGTCTGCGTGCGCGAGGACGTCGGGCGCCACAACGCGATGGACAAGGTGATCGGGACGTGCCTGATCGCGGGTCGGATGCCGCTCGCGGGGTACGTGCTCTGCGTGTCCGGCCGGCTGTCCTTCGAGCTCGTCCAGAAGGCGGCGGTCGCGCGCGCTCCGGTGCTCGTCGGCGTCGGCGCGCCGACCTCGCTCGCCGTCGAGCTGGCGTCGGATCGCAACCTGACCCTGGCCGGCTTCGCGCGCGGAGGCCGGGTGAACGTGTACACCTCCGGGTCGCGTGTCCGCTGACCACTTCCGGAGGCTGCGGGAGCTCCCCCTCGTCGGGAGGGTGGCCGACTGGGGCATGGGCCCGTCGGCGGTGTCGAAGCGGACCGAGCGCGCCGGCTCGCGCATCGCGGGCCTGAAGGTCACCGAGTCCGTCTGCCCGTACTGCGCCGTCGGCTGCGCGCAGCTCGTCTACACGCGCGACGGCGAGCTCGTCGACATCGAGGGCAACCCCAACTCGCCCATCAACCAGGGCACGCTGTGCCCGAAGGGCGCCGCCTCGCGCCAGCTCGTCCAGCAGCCCGGGCGGCTCACGAAGGTCCTCTACCGGCGCCCCGGCGGCACGGAGTGGGAGGAGCTCGCGCTCGAGCGCGCGATGGACATGATCGCCGAGCGTCTGATCGAGGCGCGCGAGAACGGCTGGCAGGACACCGACCACCACGGCCGCCGCGTCGACCGCACGCTCGGCTTCGCCCACCTCGGCGGCGCCACGCTCGACAACGAGGAGAACTACGTCATCAAGAAGTCGTTCACGGCGCTCGGCGCGGTGCAGATCGAGAACCAGGCACGCATATGACACTCCTCCACGGTCCCCGGTCTGGGGACCTCGTTCGGGCGCGGCGGCGCCACCGACTTCCAGCAGTCCACGGCGAACGCCGACTGCGTGCTGATCCAGGGCGGCAACATGGCCGAGGCGCACCCGGTCGGCTTCCGCTGGATCATGAAGGCCAAGGAGCGCGGCGCGAAGATCATCCACGTCGACCCGCGGTTCGGCCGCACGAGCCAGATGGCCGACTTCCACGTCCCGATCCGCGCGGGCAGCGACATCGCGTTCCTCGGCGGCCTGATCCGCCACGTGCTCGAGACCGAGTCGTACTTCAAGGAGTACGTCGTCAACTACACGAACGCCGCCACGCTGGTCGGCGCCGACTTCCAGGACACCGAGGAGCTCGGCGGCGTCTTCAGCGGCTACGACCCCGACACCGGGCTCTACGACCCGGCGTCGTGGGCCTACGAGGGCGGGGAGGTCCCGGCGCCGGCGGGCCGCCGCGAGCACTCGACGATGTCCTACGAGGACCGCACGGGCGCGGGGATGATGGTCGGGGCCGTGCGGTCGGACGAGACGCTCCAGCACCCGCGCTGCGTGCTGAACGTGCTCCGGAGGCATTTCGAGCGATACACGCCCGAGATGGTCGAGCGCATCTGCGGCATCGCGCAGGAGGACTTCCACCGCGTCGCCGAGGCGCTGATCGAGAACTCCGGCCGCGAGCGGACGTCGATGATCGCCTACGCGGTCGGCTGGACCCAGCACACCGCGGGCGTGCAGATCATCCGCGCCGCGGCGATCCTCCAGCTGTTGCTCGGCAACGTCGGGCGCCCGGGCGGCGGCATCATGGCGATGCGCGGGCACGCGTCGATCCAGGGCTCGACCGACATTCCCACGCTCTACGACCTCCTGCCCGGCTACCTGCATATGCCGCGCGCCGAGGAGGAGGAGTACGGCCTGGCCGAGTACATGGACCGTGGCCGCGCCGACCGGGGGTGGTGGTCGTTCTTCGACACGTACATCGTCTCGCTGCTGAAGGCGTGGTTCGGCGACGCCGCGACGCCGGAGAACGAGTTCGGCTTCCGGCACCTGCCGAAGATCAGCGCCAGCCACTCGCACTTCGCGACGATGATGCGGGCGATCGACGGCGGCGTCGACGGGCTCTTCCTGATGGGGCAGAACCCCGCCGTCGGCTCGCAGCACGCCGGTCTCCAGCGCCGCGCGCTGGCGTCGCTGAAGTGGCTGGTGGTGAGGGACCTCTCGGAGATCGAGAGCGCGACGTTCTGGCGCGACTCGCCGGAGGTGGCGAGCGGCGAGCTGCGCACGGAGGACATCCGCACCGAGGTGTTCCTCATGCCCGCCGCGACGCACGTGGAGAAGGAGGGCACCTTCACCAACACGCAGCGGCTGATCCAGTGGCGCGACAAGGCGCTCGACCCGCCGGGCGACGCGCGGTCGGAGCTGTGGTTCGTCGACGAGCTGTTCAAGCGGGTGCGCAGGCACTACGAGGGGTCCGAGCGCGAGCGCGACTGGCCGATCCTCAACCTCGTCTGGGACTACGACGACGACGCGGAGAAGGTCCTTCGCGAGATCAACGGCTACCACGTCGCGACGGGCGAGCCGCTCGACGGGTTCACCGACCTGCGCGACGACGGGTCGACCGCGTGCGGGTGCTGGATCTACAGCGGCGTCTACGCGGGCGGCGAGAACGTCGCGCGGCGCCGCGAGGCCGGCGACGTGGCGGACGTCGAGGGCGGCTGGGTGTCGCCGAACTGGGGGTACACGTGGCCGGCGAACCGGCACATCCTCTACAACCGCGCGTCGGCCGACCCGTCCGGCAGGCCGTGGTCGGAGCGCAAGAAGTACGTCTGGTGGGACGAGGAGGCGGGCGAGTGGACGGGCTACGACGTGCCCGACTTCCCCAAGGACAAGCGGCCCGACTACGAGGCGCCCGACGACGCCGCGGCGATGGACGCGATCAGCGGCGACGACCCGTTCATGCTGATGCCCGACGGGCGGGCGTGGCTCTACGCGCCGGCGGGCCTCGAAGACGGGCCGATGCCCACGCACTACGAGCCGATCGAGTCGCCCGTCGGCAATCTCCTCTATCCCGAGATCGACTCGAACCCGGCGGCGCTGCGCTGGAAGCGGCCGGAGAACCCGTACAACCCGATGGGCGACCCGCGCTACCCGGTCGTCGCGACGTCGTTTCGCCTGACCGAGCACCACACGGCGGGGGCGATGAGCCGCAACGTGCCGTGGCTCGCCGAGCTCCAGCCCGAGATGTTCGCCGAGATCGATCCCGAGCTCGCGCGCGCGCGCGGGATCGAGGACGGCGGCTGGATGGTGATCTCCACGGAACGAGGCGAGATCGAGGCCCGCGCGCGGGTGACCGACCGGATGCGGCCGCTGAAGATCGACGGCAAGCGCGTGCACCAGATCGCGCTGCCGTGGCACTGGGGCTACGGCGGCGACGTCCGCGGCGACTCGACGAACGACCTCGGCGTGCTGAGCGGCGACCCGAACGTGCTGATCCAGGAGTCCAAGGCGTTCTCGTGCGACGTCCGCGCCGGACGGCGCTCGGGTCAGTCGACGGAGCGGCTCGCGGGCGCCTCTGCCAACCACTCCGTCGCCGTGAACGAGGACGACATCCTCGCCGAGTACCCGAAGGAGACGCCGCCGTGACCGAGCGCGCGATCGAGCGCCCCGGCGCGGAGCGCATGGGGTTCTTCACCGACACGACCGTCTGCATCGGGTGCAAGGCGTGCGAGGTCGCGTGCAAGCAGTGGAACGACCTGCCGGCCGAGCCGTCCTCGTTCGAGAAGGGCTCCTCCTACGACTTCACCAACGAGCTGGGCGCGTCGACGTGGCGGCACGTGCGGTTCGTCGAGCTGCTCGACGACACGCCTGCGGCGGACCCCTCCTGGGTCTTCTTCTCCGACGTGTGCAAGCACTGCACGCACGCGGGCTGCCTCGACGCGTGCCCGACCGGGGCGCTGATCCGGACCGAGTTCGACACCGTCGTCCTGCAGCCCGACGTCTGCAACGGGTGCGGCTACTGCATCCCGTCGTGTCCGTTCGGGGTCGTCGACCGGGCGAAGATCGACGGCCGGGCCGCGAAGTGCACCCTCTGCTACGACCGCCTCCAGGACGGGCTCGAGCCGGCGTGCGCGAAGTCGTGCCCGACCGACTCGATCCAGTTCGGGCCCTACGACGAGATCGTCGACGTCGCCAAGCGGCGGGTGACCGAGCTGCACTCGCGCGGGACGACCGGCGCGTACCTGTACGGCGCGGGCGATGAGCCGGAGGACGCCTTGGCCGGCGGGCTGGGCGCCTTCTTCCTCCTGACCGAGGCGCCGGAGCGCTACGGCCTGCCGGCGCAGGCCGAGTCGCCGATCCAGGAGAACGTCGTGCCCGCGACGCTGGCCGCGATGGGCGCCGGGCTGCTGGCGGCGGCGGGCGTGGCCGCGGCGTTCGTCGCCGGCGGGCGGGGGAGGAGGCAGCGGTGGTGAGGGACGCCGCGCCCGCCGTCGGCGTCCCCGGCGAGCCCGGCCGCTGGGAGCGCGCGGTGGAGGGCGCGCGCGTCGCGCTCCAGCAGCGCGGGTGGCTCGACGCGCGCTGGTCCTACCTCTTCGAGGACACCTCGTACGCCGCGAAGGAGGCCGACGACGACGCGATCGCGGCCGCGAACCGCGCCGGGCGCTCCGGGCCGATGGAGCCCGTCCACGGGCCGGTGATCAAGCCGCCGGTGTGGACGTGGGAGGTGCCGCTCTACTTCTGGTTCGGCGGCATCGCCGCGGGGTCGTGCTTCGTGGCGCTGGCCTGCGACCTCGCGGGCGACGAGAAGAGCGCGCGCATCGCGCGGCGCGTGTCGCTCGCGGCGGTGACGCCGTCGCCGGTCCTGCTGATCATGGACCTCGGGCGGCCGGCCCGCTTCCTGAACATGCTTCGCGTCTTCAAGCCGCGCTCGCCGATGTCGATGGGCGCGTGGTGCCTGATGGGCTTCTCGAACCTCCAGGCGCTCGCGGTCGGGCTCGACCTGCTCGGGCGCAGGCGCGCGGCGCGCGCCGTCAACGGCGTCAACGCGGTGCTCGGCGGCTACCTCGGCTCGTACACCGGCGTGCTGCTCGCCTCGACGGCGGTGCCGCTGTGGGCGCGCTCGCGCCTGTTCCTCGGGCCGATCTTCGTGTCGACGGCGACGGCGACGGGGGCGGCGGCGTCCCGTCTCGTGCTCGTGGCCTGCGGGCTGCCGGAGGGTCATCCCACGCGGTCGGCGCTCGGCCGCGTCGAGACCGCGGCGATGTCCGTGGAGCTGGCGCTGAGCACGATCAACGAGCGGCTTCTGGGCTCGCTGGCCGACGGGCTCGAGCACGGTACGCCCGGCCGCCAGTTCCGGGCGGCGAAGTGGCTCGTGCGCACCGGCCTGGCGCTGCGGGCCGTCCGCTCCCGCACCGGGCGCCCCGCGCACGACGTCGCGTCGGTCCTCTACCTGCTCGCGGGCCTGGGCTTCCGCTACGCCTGGGTGGGCGCAGGCCGGCTCTCGGCCCGCGACGACGAGGAAGTCGCGAACCGGGCGCGAAGCTCGTAGCAAGAGCGCACAAAGTCCTGTAGGCTGTGTGCTACGGCCGCAGCGCACCCCACGCGCGGCACCCTTCTCCGCCGGTCTGTTACGGCGTGTTAGTGCCTCGAAACCAACGCCCGGTATGGGCGTTCTCTGAGGGACGGGAAGGGACTGACGGACTTGCGCGGTGTTGTTGCACGCGCAACGAGAATTCGATACAATTCCGACTGTAGAAATCGGACTTAAGAACTTTGAAGACGCAAGAGAAGAGCAGAAAGAAAGGGATTCCGACGGCGAACGACGTCCTCGATTTCCGGCCCACCGAGGCCATTGACACCACTGTCGACCCCCTCCACCAGCTTCTGGCGGAGTCGCGGCGCTGGCCGCTGCTGACCCCTGCCGAGGAGGTCGAGCTGTCGCAGCGCATCGAGCGCGGCGACCTCGCGGCCAAGGAGCGGATGATCAACTCGAACCTCCGTCTCGTCGTCTCCGTGGCGAGGAAGTACCAGGGGCAGGGCCTGCCGCTGGGCGACCTCGTCCAGGAGGGGATGCTGGGGCTCATCCGCGCCGTCGAGAAGTTCGACTGGCGCAAGGGCTTCCGCTTCTCGACGTACGGCACCCTGTGGATCCGTCAGGCGATCCAGCGCGGGCTCGAGAACACGAGCCGCACGATCCGCCTGCCCGTCCACATGTCGCAGCGCGCCCGCAAGGTCGCCCGCATCGAGCGCGAGCTCGCGCTGAAGCTCGGTCACGAGCCCAGCGATCTCGAGATCGCCGACGCCGCCGAGCTGACGGTCGAGGAGGTCGAGGAGATCCGCCAGGCCGACCAGG
The DNA here is from genome assembly GCA_036388715.1 of Solirubrobacteraceae bacterium. Taxonomy (GTDB): domain Bacteria; phylum Actinomycetota; class Thermoleophilia; order Solirubrobacterales; family Solirubrobacteraceae; genus CADCVT01. The sequence goes on from DASVRH010000112.1 coordinate 7,822, forward strand.
CGCCCGCGTCGCTCGACAAGGGCGTGGGCGACGACGGCGAGACCGCCTTCGGCGACCTGCTCGCGGCGGACCAGCTCTCCCCCGAGGAGGAGGTGGCCGACGCCTGGCAGTCCGAGGTCCTCATGGGCGCGATCAACGAGCTCCCCGAGCAGGAGCGCCGCGTGATCGAGCTGCGCTTCGGGGCGAACCCCGAGGGCAAGCAGCACACGCTCGGCCAGGCCGGCAAGGTCCTCGGCGTCAGCGCCGAGCGGACCCGCCAGATCGAGGAGCGCGCCCTGCGCCGCCTCTCGACGGTCGGCGAGCTCGCCGCCCTGCGCGACGCGGCCTAGGCCGCACCGACAGCACCGCTTCGACCAACGCCCCGGGGGTCCGCCTCCGGGGCGTTTTTCGTTCGTGGGTGGCATGGGCGCCTTCGCGCACCGTCCCGCGGGTCGGGCCGCTTTCTTGGGCTGGCGAGGATGCGGGGAGGGGCGGTTTCGGTCCACTCGCGCGCGTCTCTTGGATCCGTGGACGTCTACCGCCCCTAGAGGACGCCAGACGTCCACGCCTCGCCGACAATCGCGTCAGTGGACGGAAACCGCCCCTTGCCGCCAGACGCCTACGCCGCGGGGAGGAGCGGGTCGCGCTGCTGCTGCGGCGACGCGCCGGGGCCCGGCCGGACCTTCAGCTCGCGAGCGGCGATCTCCTCGCCGCAGTGCGAGCAGCGCAGGGACGGGTCGGCGTCGTGGCCGCAGGCCTGGTGCACGAGGACGCGCGGCGCCCCGCCCTCGCCGTAGACGTGCCGGTCGCCCCACTGCATGAGCGCGACGAGGACCGGGTTGACGTCGACGCCCTTGCGCGTCGGGACGTACTCGCTGCCGCGGTGCTCGAGGAGGCCGTGCTCGACGAGCGTGTCGAGGCGGTCGCTGAGGATGTTCTTCGCCACGCCCGTGTGGCGCTGGATGTCGCCGAAGCGCCGGCGACCGAGGAGGACCTCGCGCATCACGAGCAGCGTCCATCGCTCGCCGAGCAGCGCGAGCGCCCCGGCGATCGAGCAGTTCTGGCCTTCGAACGGTCGGTGCGGCATCGGTTGCAAAATGCTACCGCATATGCCACGGTTGCAAAATGCAACCACACGAGCACCACGCCGCCGAGGGACCGCGCCGGGGGATGGAGCGGCGTTGGAAGGTCCTCCTCGTCGTCTCGATCGCCGTCTTCATGGCGAGCCTCGACCTCTTCATCGTCAACATCGCGTTCCCCGAGATCGCGCGCGACTTCGGGGACGCCGACGTCGCGGAGCTGAGCTGGGTCCTCAACGCCTACGCGATCGTGTTCGCCGCGCTGCTGGTCGCGTTCGGCCGCCTCGCCGACCGCCTCGGGCGCAAGCGCGGCTTCCTCGCCGGCCTCGTGCTCTTCATCGCCGGGTCGGCGCTCAGCGGCCTCGCGCCGTCGGTCGAGACCCTCGTGGCCGCGCGCGTCCTCCAGGCCACGGGCGCCGCCGCGCTCATCCCGACCTCGCTGGCGCTGCTGCTGCCGGAGTTCGACGCCGCCGAGCGCGCCAAGGCGATCGGGATCTGGGCCGCCGTGGGCGGGATCGCCGCCGCGGCGGGGCCGCCGCTCGGCGGGCTGCTCGTCGAGGGCTCGTGGCGGCTGGTCTTCCTCGTGAACGTCCCGGTGGGCGTCGCGGCCATCGTGTTCGCGGCGCGCGTCCTGCGCGAGTCGCGCGACGAGGCGGCGCAGTGGCCGGACTGGCTCGGCACCGCCGCGCTGACGACGGCGATCGGGGCGCTGGCGCTCGGCCTCGTCAAGGCGCCGGACTGGGGCTGGGCGGCGACGGAGACGCTCGCGTCCTTCGCCGTGGCCGCGCTCGGGCTCGCCTGGTTCTGGGACCGCACGGCGCGCCACCCCTCGCCCGTCGTCGACCGGGACATGCTGCGCGTGCGCTCGTTCGCGCTGGCCAACCTCGCCGCGCTGCTCTTCTTCGTCGCGTTCGCGGCGATGCTGCTCACCGGCGTCCTGTTCATGACCGGCGTCTGGGGCGACTCGGCGTTGCGCGCCGGCCTCCAGCTAGCGCCGGGGCCGGCCATGGCCGCCGTCTTCGCCGCGCTGGCGGGCCGCGCGGCCGAGCGCGTCGGGCAGCGCACCCTCTCGGGCACCGGCGCCGCCGTCTTCGCCGCCGGCGCGCTGTGGTGGATGTGGCAGCTCGACGCGGAGGCCGGCTACGTCACGGCGATGCTGCCCGGGATGCTCGTGACCGGCGTGGGCGTCGGCCTCGTGCTGCCGTCGCTCGCCAGCGCGGCCGCGTCCTCGCTGCCGCCGCGGCGCTTCGCCACCGGCTCGGCCGTCTTCTCGATGTCGCGCCAGATCGGCAGCGTCCTCGGCGTCGCCGTGCTGGTCGCGATCCTC
>DASVRH010000113.1:0-2044 GCA_036388715.1 Solirubrobacteraceae bacterium
TACGTGCACTACGTCGAGGGCTGCACGGCGCCGACGTACTCGTCGGACTCGCTGCACTCGGCCGTCGTCGAGCTGTTCGCCAAGCCGGGCGCGCGGATCCGCTACACGACCGTGCAGAACTGGTCGGGCAACGTCTTCAACCTCGTCACCAAGCGCGCCACCGCCGAGCGCGACGCGACGGTCGAGTGGGTCGACTGCAACCTCGGCTCGAAGCTCACGATGAAGTACCCGTCGGTCTACCTCATGGGCGAGCGGGCGCACGGCGAGATCCTCTCGATCGCGTTCGCCGGCACCGGCCAGCACCAGGACGCGGGCGGCAAGATCGTCCACGCCGCGCCGAACACGACGTCGAACATCTTCGCCAAGTCGATCTCCAAGGACGGCGGGCGCTCCTCGTACCGCGGCCTGCTCGAGGTCGCCAAGGGCGCGCACGGCGCGAAGTCGAAGGTCGTCTGCGACGCGCTGCTGCTCGACGAGGCGTCGCGGTCGGACACCTACCCGACGATCCGGATCGGCGAGGACGACGTCGACGTCGGCCACGAGGCGACCGTCTCGAAGGTCGGCGAGGAGCAGGTCTTCTACCTCCAGTCCCACGGGCTGTCCGAGGAGGAGGCGTCGAAGCTCATCGTCAACGGCTTCATCGAGCCGATCGTCAAGGAGCTGCCGATGGAGTACGCGGTCGAGATGAACCGCCTCATCGAGCTCCAGATGGAAGGGTCGATCGGTTGAGCGACTGGCAGACGCTGGACCTCCCCCGCCACAAGGGCGTGCCGGGGTGGGAGTTCACCGAGCTCAAGAACTTCGAGCTGGCCTCGTTCCCGAAGGCTTCGGCCGGCGCCGCGTCGGCCGTCGTGCCGGAGCCCGTCTTCGCCGCGCCCGAGGGGTCGGTGCTGCTGACCCAGGTCGACGCGTCGTGGGAGCGCGTCGAGGAGGCCACGGTGGAAGGCCCGCTGGTCATGCCGCTCTCGCAGGCCGTCGAGCAGCACGGCGAGCTCGTCGACCGCTTTCTCGGCACGGTCGTCCCCGCCGAGGACGATCCGTTCGTCGCCCGCAACGCGGCCGAGTGGGAGGGCGGGCTGTTCGTCTACGTCCCGCGCCACACGAAGCTCGACGCTCCGGTGCTCGCCTCGGCGATCCAGGCCGAGCAGGGCGCGGCGCTGAACTGGCGCGTGCTCGTCGTGCTCGAGGAGGGCGCCGAGGCCGAGGTCTGGGAGCAGTACCTCTCGAGCGCCGACGGCCTGTTCACGACCGTCGTCGAGCTGGTCGTCGGCCAGAACGCGACGCTGCGCTTCGTCAGCGCCCAGGACCTGGACGAGAAGTCGTTGATCTTCGGCACCCAGCGCGCGCGGATCGCCCGCGACGGCTCGCTCGACTGGGTCGTCCTCGGGTTCGGCAGCGCGAACGGCAAGGTCTTCCAGAACACGATCCTCGACGGCGAGGGCGCCTCGGGGAAGGTCACCGGCGCGTACGCCACGCGCGGGCGCCAGCACCTGGACTTCGACACGACGCAGGAGCACGCGGCGGCGAACTGCACGTCCGACCTCGCGTTCCGCGGCATCCTCACCGGGCGGTCGAGCGCCGTCTGGCGGGGGATGATCAAGGTCGACCCGGGCGCGCAGCAGACCGACGGGTTCCAGGAGTCGCGCAACCTGCTGCTGTCGAAGAAGGCCCACGCCGACGCGATCCCGGGCCTCGAGATCCTGGCCAACGACGTCCGGTGCACGCACGCGGCGGCGATCGCCCAGATCGACCCCGACCAGGTCTTCTACCTGCGCTCGCGCGGGCTGCGTCTCCAGGACGCCGAGCGGCTCGTCGTCGAGGGCTTCCTCGCCGAGCTGGTCGAGCGTTTCGAGGAGGGCCCGGTCCGCGAGGCCCTCACGCACGCGCTCGAGCGGCGCCTCGAAGCCGTCCTCGGCTAGCCGGGAGGCGTCCGGGCCTCGTCCGCCGGTCGCGCCGGCGCTCCCACGCGACGGTACGGTCGCGGCCCGCCCACCCACCCGGCCACGCCTGCGCTGAAGTCTCCGACGACCGCGCAGCGCTCCAC
>DASVRH010000114.1:0-15578 GCA_036388715.1 Solirubrobacteraceae bacterium
CGAAGATGAACGCGTAGAACACGATCGCCTCGGTGAGGGCGAAGCCGAGCCACTGGATCGACGTGATCTCGTCGCGCTTGCGGTTGGCGGCGGCCTTCGCCTCGTCGGCGACCTTGTCCGACGCCTTGCGGGCGCGGGCGACGATGTCGTCCGCCTGCTCGCGCGCCTCGCGCAGCCGCTCGCGGTACTCCTTGAGGAGGGTGTCCGCCTCCACGCGGGTGCGCTCGGCGTGATCGATCGACTCCTCGATCGCGACACGTCGCTTGTCGAGCGCCTCCGCGATCCGCGGGTAGGCGAGCTTGCGCAGGAGCAGCAGCGTGATGACGAACGCGATGAGCGTCCAGATCATCAGGCCGACGCTCGGCGAGACGAGGAACGTCCCGCCGCCGCTGCTCTTGGCCATGACCACGGCCGCGATGCTGTCGATCGTCGCCATCGACTACGAGAGGAAGAAGGCGATCAGGCCGAAGATGAACGCGTAGAACACGATCGCCTCGGTGAGTGCGAAGCCCAGCCACTGGATCGAGGTGATCTCGTCGCGCATCTCCGGCTGCCGGGTCACCGACTCGATGACCTTGCCGAAGATGTAGCCGACGCCGATGCCGGGGCCGACGGTGCCGAGGCCGGCGCCGACGCCGAGGGCGACGGACTTCAGGCCGTCGGTCGGGTCGGCGCCCTGAGCGAGCGGGAGAAGAAGGGCGAGCAGGTCCACGGTGCCTCCTGGGTTCGGGTCAGTGATGCTCGGCGACTGCGCCGCCGAGGTAGATCGCGGTGAGCGTGGCGAAGATGAAGGCCTGCAGCGTCGCCACGAGGCCCACCTCGAAGAGGAAGAAGAGGATCGCCGCCGGCAGCGTGAACCAGCCCAGCGCCGCCAGGCCGAGGATCACGCCGAGGCCGCCCGCCATGAAGAGGATGAGCAGGTGGCCGGCGAGGATGTTGGCGAAGAGCCGGACGCTCAGCGAGACGATGCGGACGAAGTGCGAGATGACCTCGATGCCGAAGATCGGGATCCGCGCGAAGCCCGTGACGCCGGCGGGGATCCAGCTCGAGAGGTAGCCGCCGATGCCCTGCCGCCGGATGCCCACGACGTGGTAGGTGACCCACACCATGAGCGACAGCGCGAGCGGGATCGAGATGTTCGCGGTGGCGGCGTAGATGGCGAACGCCGGGAGCTCGAGGCTGCCGATGTGCAGCGGCTCGTGGTCGTTCACCGGCAGCGGGATGTACCCGAGCATGTTGTTGAACCAGATGAAGAGGAAGAGCGTCGCGACGAAGGGGAACCACTTGCGGGCCATGTCGCGGTCGAGGTTGCCGCCCGCGATCTGGTCGCGCATGAAGATGAAGACCGTCTCGACGGCGGTCTGCACCTTGTTGGGCCGGCCCTGCATCCGCTTGGCGACCCAGTTCATCGTCAGGCCGGTGAGCAGCGCGGCGATGAGCAGGTAGAGGACGGCGCGGTTGAAGCCGAGCGGCAGCCAGTCCTCGAGCTGGAACTCGCCGGTGGGCTGGAACTCCTCGTTCTTGCCCGAGGAGCCGGTCAGGAGGTAGATGACGATGGCGCCGCCGAGCCAGACGGCCGCTGCGAGAAGGAGTGTCTGCTTCCGGGTCATGTGGTGGAGGTCGGGGCGCCGCCTGACGGCGCGATGATCTTGAAGGTGAAGTGGACGGTGAAGAGGACGAAGACCAGCACGGCGGCCGAGAGGCCAACGTCGTCGTCCCCGGCGGCGAGTCCGGCGCCCAGGAGGATAAGGCCCAGGAGCCATCCGCGCCCCACCAGCGACCCGGCCGCGATCCCGGCCATCGTCTTCGGGTCGCGCTCGTCGCGCAGGCGGCGGTCCGTCCAGAGCTCGATCCCGCGCCACAGCGCCCAGATCCCGGCGGCGGTGACGTAGCCGAGCACCGGCAGCTCGAGCGCTACGAAAACGGGGATCGCGAGCGCGAGCAGGAGCAGGTCGAGGTTGCGGAGCAAGGTCATAGATGGCCTCCTCCGCCGCTTCCGGAAGGAACCTTGGCCGGCGGGGCGAGACACAGGATAGCGCGACTTTGTAACACGCTTGTGACACCCCGCACTCCGTTAGGGTCGGCCGCATGCTCGAACTCGACACGGAAGTCCGCACCGCCTCCGATCCCGGCTGGGACGAGGCCCGCCAGGCGTGGAACCTGTCGGTCGACCAGCACCCCGAGGCGGTCGCGTTCCCTGAGAGCGCGGAGGATGTCGCGGCCGTCGTCGTCGCCGCGCGCGACCGCGGGCTGCGCGTCACCGCGCAGGCGACGGGGCACGGCGCGACGCCGCTGGGGCCGCTCGACCGGACGGTCCTGATCAAGACGTCGCGGATGCGCGCGGCGTCGGTCGACGCGGAGGCGCGCGTGGCGCGCGTCGAGGCCGGCGCGCAGTGGATGGACGTCGTCGAGCTCGCCGCCGAGCACGGCCTCGCCGGGCTCGCGGGCAGCGCGCCCGACGTCGGGATCGCCGGCTACACGCTGGGCGGCGGACAGGGCTGGCTCGGGCGCAAGTACGGCCTCGCGTGCAACAGCGTCGTCGCGGCCGAGGTCGTGCTCGGCGACGGGCGGCGCGTGCGCGCCGACGCGTCGAACGAGGCCGACCTCTTCTGGGCGCTGCGGGGCGGCGGCGGGTCGTTCGGGATCGTCACCGCGCTCGACTTCCGCCTGTACCCCGTCGCCTCGCTGTACGCCGGCAACCTCTACTGGCCGTGGGAGCGCGCGTCCGAGGTGCTCCACGCGTGGCGCGAGCTGACGCTTTCGGCGCCCGACGAGCTCAGCTCGCTCGGCCGGATCCTGCAGTACCCGCCGCTGCCGCTGCTGCCCGAGCACCTGCGCGGCCGCCAGTTCGTCGTCGTCGAGTCGGCGCTCATCGGCGACGAGGCCGCCGGCGCCGAGCTGCTCGCGCCGCTGCGCGCGCTCGGGCCGGAGATGGACACGGTCGCGACGATCCCGCCGACGATGCTCCACACGCTGCACAACGACCCGCCGCAGCCGGTGCCGGGCCGCGGCGACGGCGGGCTGCTCGCCGAGCTGCCGGCGGAGGCGGTCGACGCCTTCGTCGCGACGGTGGGCCCGGAGTCGGGCTCGCCGCTGCTCGGGGCGGAGATCCGGCACTTCGGCGGGGCGATGGCGACCGCGCCCGAGGACGCCGGCGCGATGCCCGCGATCCCCGCGCCCTACGGCACGTTCTGCGTCGGCATGGCGCCCGTGCCGCCGGCGATCGCGGCCGTCGAGGCGCACCTCGACCGCGTCGCGGAGGCCCTGCGGCCGTGGGCGGCGGACCACGACTTCCCGAACCTCAAGGACCGCCCGAGCGACCCGGTCCGGCTCTTCGGCGCATCGTCCGCGGCGCGGCTCGCGGAGGTCAAGGCGCAGGTCGACCCCGACGGCGTCATCCGGGCCAACCACCCCGTGGTGTAGGGAGGCGCGCCCGGGGCGCGAAACTAGTCGCGTGGCGCACGACCACGCGCACCATCACGCGGCGTCGCCCGACGCGGATCGCCGCTGGCTCGGCCTCGCGCTGGCGATCGTCCTCGCGTTCATGGTCGTCGAGATCGTCGCGGGCGTCGTCGCCGACTCGCTGGCGCTGCTCTCCGACGCCTCGCACATGCTCACCGACGCCGGGGCGATCGGCCTGGCGCTCGTCGCCGCCAACCTCGCCCGGCGCCCGCCGAAGGGCCGCTTCACCTTCGGCCTCGGGCGCGCCGAGATCCTCAGCGCGCAGGTCAACGGCGCGCTGCTGCTCGTCCTCGCCGGCGTCATCGCGTGGGAGGCCGGCAAGCGCATCTACGAGCCGCCCGACGTCGAGGGGCTCTTCGTCCTGATCGTCGGCATCGCCGGCGCGGCCGCGAACGTGCTCGCCGCGGCGGCGCTCGCGAAGGCCGAGCGCCAGTCGCTGAACGTCGCGGGCGCGCGCGCCCACGTGCTGACCGACCTCTACGCCTCGATCGCGGCCGCGGCGAGCGGCGCGCTGATCCTGCTCACCGACGTCCGCGAGCTCGACGGCGTCGCCGCGCTGATCGTCGCAGCGCTGATGGTCTCCAGCGGCTGGCGGCTGCTGCGCGACGCGTCGGCGGTGCTGCTCGAGGGGGCGCCGGAGGGGATCGACCCCGACCGCATCGGCCACGCGCTCGCCGAGCTGCCGGGCATCGTCGAGGTCCACGACCTGCACGTCTGGGAGGTCACGTCCGGCTTCGCGGCCGTCGCGGCGCACGTCGTCGTCGAGCCCGACGACGACTGCCACCAGCGCCGCCGCGAGCTCCAGCGCGTGCTCGAGACGGAGTTCGGCGTCGAGCACACGACGCTCCAGGTCGACCACGCCACCGCGCGCGACCAGCTGCTGACGATCGAGCGCGCGCCGGGCTAGTCGCGCCGCGGGTCGGTCTCGCGCACCCGCGCCGCCGCCTCGGGGTGCTTGCGCACGCGGGCGAAGCGCTCGTTGACGTCGACGACGTCCTCGACGTGCGGCGCGTTGTGACCCGGCACGACGAAGAAGTCGAGCGAGCTGGCCCGGACGGTCTCGTACTCGGCGAGCGTCAGCGACACCCGCTCGGCGCAGTCGACGCGCCCGCACTCGCAGACGAAGCCGATCCGCTCGTCGTCCTCGGGCAGCGCGCGCAGGTCCTCGCGCAGGCGCTCGTTGATCTCGCGGAAGCGGCTCTCGTTGTCGGCGATGCGTCGGGCGCGCTCGTCCATCGGCGCGTCGAGTCTACGTCCGCGTCGGGGCCGCCGTGAGGACGGCCACGTCGTCGCGCGGGTCGCCCGTCTGCGACTCGACGGCGTGGCGCTCGATCGCCTCGGCGATCGCCGAGCCCGGCTGCCCCGCGCGCGCGACGAGCAGCTGGTCGAGCAGCCGCTCCCCGGCCCCTGGGTCGTGACCGCGCAGCTCCGTCGCCCCGTCGGTGAAGAGCACGAGCACGTCGCCGGGGTCGAGCGTCGTCTCGCAGTCGGCGAACCGCGGGTCGCGCAGCCCGCCCACGATCGAGCCCCGCAGCTCGATCCGGTCGAGCGTGCCGTCCGCGCGCAGGATCCGCGGCGGCATGTGCCCGCCGGTGGCCACCGTCATGTCGAACCCGCCGCCCTCGCGCGCGGCCAGTCGCGCGTAGAGCACGGTGCAGAACCGCCCGGCGACCGACGCCTCGCCGAGCAGCGCGTCGTTCAGCAGCTCGAGGCACTCGCGCGGGCCCGCCCCGCGCAGCGTCATCGCCCGCAGCGTGTGCCGGGTCAGCGAGGTGACGGCCGCCGCCTCCGGCCCCTTGCCCGCGACGTCGCCGATCACGAGCGTCCAGTTGTCGCCGGGTCCGTGGAAGACGTCGTAGAAGTCGCCGCCCACCTCGTTCTGGGCGCCCGCGGCGCGGTAGCGGGCCGCCAGCTCCAGCCCCGGCACCTGCGGCAGCGCCGGCGGCAGCAGGCTCTTCTGGAGCGTGCGGGCGATGTGCGAGTGCGCCTCGTAGAGCCGCGCGTTCTCGACCGCCAGCGACGCCCGCTGCGCGAGGATCTCGGCGAGCCGCAGGTCGTCGTCGCCGTAGACCCTCCCCGACTCCGCCGCGACCAGCGTCAGCGCTCCGAGCACGCGACCGCGCGCCCGCAGCGGCACCGTCATTGCCGAGCGCAGCCCCATGCGGCGCAGGAGGGCGAGCTGCTCGGGCTCGGCGGCGGCCTGTTCGAGCCTCGACTCGTCGATCTCGCGCAGCAGCTCGCTTGTCCCGGTCCGGATCGCGACGGCGGCGCCGAACGCCGCGTCGGCCCGAGGCGGGTAGCGCTCGGCCATCTCGGTGGCGATGCCCTCGAGCTCCGGGTCGGCGGCCGCCACCGCGACCGTCCGCAGGGCGTCGCCGGGCCCGGCGAGCGTGAACGTGCACCAGTCCGCGATGGCGGGGACCGCCACGCGCGCGACCTCGCGCAGCGTCGCCTCGTAGTCGGTGGTCACCGCCGCCAGCCGCGCGCCCGCCGCGGCGAGGAACGCGGTCTGGCGCCGCGCGGCCTCCGCCTCGGCGTGGGCGGCCTCGGCGCGCACCTGCGCCGCCTCGGCCTGCGCGCGCGAGCTGAGTGCCTCCCGCAGCAGCCGCGCGCGGTCGGCGTCGGCCTCGTGCTGGGAGGAGACGTCGCGGATGACGCCGGCCACGCCGATCAGCAGGCCGCCGGCCCCGATGACGGGGAAGACCGTGCACTGCCGATGGAGCGGGGCGCCGCGGTGCACACCGTGGATCGCGCGGTCGACCACCGCCTCGCCGCGCTCGATCACCTCGGCGAGGATCGTCTCGACCTGCTCGCCCGTCTCGCCCAGGACCTCCGACGGCGTGCGCCCGAGATGCTGCTCGCCGGAGATGCCGTTGAGCGCGGCGAGCGCGGGGTTGACGCGTCGGTAGCGGCTCTCGACGTCCCAGAACGCCACCCCCACCGGCGCGGCCGCGAAGATCGCGTCGAGCAGGGCGGTCGCCGTCTGGGCCGCGTGCCGCGCGCGCCGCTCGCCGGTCACCTCGAGGACGAGGCCCGCGACGCCGAGCAGCCCGTCCTCTCCCGGCACCGGGTAGTAGCTCGCCAGCCAGTGGCGCCGCTCGCCCGGGGACGCGGCCGTGGTGCCGGCGACATCGACGTCGACGAGCGGGCGCCCGCTCTCGACCACCCGCCGCAGCAGCTCGTCGACCCGTGCGCCCAGCTCCTCGCCGAGCACCTCGGAGGTCCGCCGGCCCAGGTGATCCTCCGCCGCGAGGCCGTTCATCTCGGCCAGCGCCGCGTTGATGCGCCGGTAGCGCAGGTCCTCGTCCCAGAAGGCGAGGCCCATGGGCGCGTGCGCGAAGAGGGCGTCGAGGAGCGCGTAGGCGTCCGGCATCCTGGACGAGCCTATGAACTCGCACCGGCGACTGCGATACGGCGCGGCGCTCCTCGGCGGGGCGCCGTTGCTTCTCATCCTCGGCCTCCCCGCCTGGGGCGCGCTCGCGCTCGGCGTGGCCGGCGCGCTGGTCGTCCTCTCGGCGCTGAACCCCGGCCGGCGCGGGCCCTAGCGCCGCAGCGTGAGTCGCTGCGTGACCGGCGCGGCTCCGCTGGTCGTCAGCTTCAGCACCGCCTTGGCCCGGCCGCCCCGGCGCAGGCGCTTGCGCAGCGCGCGCGAGAGCGCGACGCGGATCCGCCCGGTGGCGTTCGCGGGGATCGTCGCGGCGCGCCGGCCGGCGACCTTGCCACCGGCGCGCAGGACCGCGCGGACCTGCGCCGCCGCGGCGTTCGGGTTGCGGACCGTCACGAGCAGCGTGCGACCGCGCTGCACCCGCACGCGCGAGATCGCCACCGCGGCGGTGCTCGCCGGAGGCAGGACCGGCGGGATCGTCGGCGTGACGCCGGGCGGGGGCGTCACGGGCGGCTGGTCGCCCGGCGGCGGGGTCGTGCCCCCACCGTCGCCGTCGCCGTCGCCATCGCCGTCGCCGCCGCCGCCGCCCGTCGTGCCGATCACGACCGTGCGGACCGCGGAGACGCCGTCCATGCTCCCGTCGCTCGGCTTGACCTCGAGCTCGTGTGAGCCGTCCGCGAGGTTGGTGCCGGGGGACCACGGTCCGGCGCCGCAGGCCTCGAACGCGGCGCTGTCGAAGCGGCACTGGAGGGTCACGCCGGCCCGGTTGGGCGCCGCGGTGACGGAAGGCGTGCGGTCGGTGGTCGGCGACGCCACCGTCACCGACGCCACGGCGGGCTCCGACAGCGTCGTGAGCGACACGCCGTCCGAGGAGACGTCGTCCTGGCTGTTCTCCGCGAGGACGCGCACGTAGTACTGGGTGGCCGGCGAGAGCGAGCCGCCGACGGTGACGCCGTCGTACTGCCGGCCGTTGCCCGGGCCCGTCGTCGGGGAGAGCGTCTCCTCGTCGACGAGCGGGGTCGAGAAGGTGTCCTCGTCGTCGATCTGGATCTTGACGGTGGTGTCGTAGCCGTTGGCGAGGGCGCGCGCGGTGAGGTCGAAGTTCGCCGCGCGGATCGTCCCCAGCGCCGGCGGCTCGACCCCCGGCCCGCCGGGATCGTCGAGCTCGTCGGCGCCGATGTCGGTGCGCGGCGTGCCCAGGATGCGCAGGCCCTCGAAGAGGTCCAGCGCGTCGAGGGGGATGGCGTTCGTGCCCGCGTCGATCGTCGGCGAGCCCGCCTGCTGCGTGCCGTTCGCATTGAGCAACGGGGCGGCCGAGCGCTGGTTGCCCGTCGTCTGGTCGCCCCCCGGCGTCACGAAGCCGCCGGGCCCGTCGGTGTCGCTCTCGAAGTCGCCGAAGTTGCTGTAGGTCAGGTTCAGGAAGTCGGCCGGGTCGAACACGACGGACCGCACGTCGATCTCGCCGTCGAAGATCGAGTTGGTCACGTTCAGAGGCGCGGAGTGGGCGAGCGCCAGGTCCCCGGGCGCGCGCACCGTCACGTTCCGGATCGTCGGCGCCGGGGTCGACCCGGCGGAGATCCCGACCCCCTCCCCCATGTCGACCAGGGAGTCGGTCACGGTGCCGCCGACGAGGGAGATGCCGACGCCGTCGCAGCTGCCCGGATAGCTCACGTGGACGCGTTCCAACGTGCCGCCCAGCTGGCGGACGACGGTCCTGTCCGATCCGGCGCAGGCCCCCGGCGGGACCTGGTCGATCGTGACGTCGCTCAGGACCCCGGCCGAGACGGTGAGGAGCCCGGGGCCTGCGTCCGCCGCCGTCCCGGTCAGCGTGGTCGACCCCGCGTCGACGCCGCGGACGACGATGTTCTTGTCGAGGACGAGGTCCGATGTGAGGGTGAACGTGCCCGCCGTGAGCGGGACGCCGTCGGACCCCTCCTGCGCGCCGGAGTAGGCGGTCGTGATCGAGCACGGGTTGGCCTGGGAGCACTCGGTCCCCGAGCCGGAGGGCGAGGCCCAGCGGTCGGCGGCCGAGGCGCTCGACGGCAGGGCGAGACCGATGAGGCCGCAGGCGAGCGGCAGGAGATGGCGTCCGTGCACCTGCCGATCCTCTGCGATCGACGGTTGCCGGCGCAACCCGGCTTCAGTCGAGAGCGATGTGGGCGAAGCGGACCGCGCCGTCCGCGACCTCCGCGACGCCCATCGTGTGCCGCGGCTGGCGGCGCCGGTCGGTGGCACTGCCGGGGTTGAAGATCTGGAAGCCGTCGCGCTCCTCGTGGAGCGGGATGTGGGAGTGGCCGAAGACGACGGCGTCGGCCTCGGGGAAGCGGATCCGCATCCGCTCCAGCCGTCCCTTCGCCGGCCCGGCGTCGTGGACCATCGCGATCCGGACGCCCTCGACCTCGACCGTCCGCTCCTCCGGGAGCCGCTCGCGCAGCGCCGGCTCGTCGACGTTCCCGTAGACGGCGAAGACGGGCGGCCCGATCGCCTCGAGCTCGTCGAGGACGGCCGTCGTCGAGAGGTCGCCCGCGTGGAGGATCAGGTCGGCGTCGCGCAGGCGCTCGACAGGCAGCCGCCGCGAGCCGCGCGGCATGTGCGTGTCCGAGACGATCGCGAGCCGGGTCACCGGCGGCGCAGGTGCCGGCGCAGGACGCCGAGCGACGGGCGGGCGCGGTCGTCGGGCCCGATGAAGGCGGAGTCCCAGGTGTCGCGGCGCGTGCTCGACTTCCAGTGGTACAGGTAGATCCGCGTCACGCGGCGGCGGAAGCGCGGCATCACGCGCTTGAGCAGGAAGCGCGTCACGCGCGCGGCGTGCGCCTTGGACTCGGGGATGCCCTTCACCGAGTGGCGGTTGATGGCGCGTCGCTTGACGATCCCGCCGACCTCCGTCAGCCAGACGGTCCCGCGCGTGTTGCGCAGCAGCTGGCGCACCGAGCTGGTCTTGAAGCGGTTGGCCTCGACGTAGTTGTGCAGCCCCCAGGCGCGCGGCTCGCCCATCCCGTAGCGCCGGTAGGCGCGGCGGAAGGTGCGCACCCACTTGAGCATGTTCGGCATGTCGAGGACCTCGGCGGCGAGGATCCGGCACCGCGGGCACTCCTGCTGGAGCTTGCGGTAGTACGACGCCGCGAGCCTCTCGCGCCGGCAGACCGGCTCGCCGCAGTGGTTGGCCTCGTTCCACGTCGCGAAGTCCCACACCCACGGGTAGCGCGCGCGGAACTTCCGGAACTCGCGGCCGTACACGTGCGGCTGCGGCAGCGCGTGACGCCGGATCCGCGAGTGACCGAAGCTGACCAGCGGCTCCACCCCGGCGGCGTGCGCGGCGTTCATCCACGCGTCGATCTCGGCGACCTGCCAGCCGCTGCGCATCGCGTCCCACGGCACGGTCAGGCGGGCGTGCCTGATACCGAGCGACAGGAAGCGCTGGTCGCTGAACATGTCCGCCTTCTGGTCGCCGATCCCGACGACGGCCGCGCCCGCCGAGGCGGGCGCGGTGAGGACGAGCGCGATGGCGATCAGGAGGGCGCGGGTCAGGCGCCCGAAGGTACTAGCCCGCTACGCCGCGACCTGCTCGCCGCCGAGCGGGACGCCGATGACCTTCAGCCGCCGCGACAGCGCGTTGAACGCGAACTGATGCGTCTCGGAGGAGTGGTAGCCGAGGATCTCGTAGTCGTACGGGTCCTCGACGCCCGGCGGCACGAGCACGCCGGTGGCCAGCGGGATCAGCTCCTGGAGCTTCTCGTTGATCCGGCGGCGCACCGCCGGGTCGGTCGCCTTCTGCTGGAGGAACCAGGTGCCGTAGGCGACGTGGCGGTGCTCGTCCTGCGAGATCCGCTGGTAGCCCTCGAGCAGGCCCGGCAGCTTGCCCACCTTCTCCAGGTAGTCCTGCATGAAGTGCTGGCCGGTCAGGGCGAGCGTGCCCTCGATGACCATGTGGTAGAGCACGACGAAGTCGACCTTCGCCTCGAGGTCGCCGGGGTTGGCGAGCAGGCGCTCCTGGGCGTTGACGAGCTCGACGTCGAAGAGCTGGATGAACGCCTCGTTGACGTCGTCGCGCGCCTTCTCGAGGCGGCTCTCGAACGAGCCGTCGCGCTTGAGGACCTCGGCGTAGAAGCGGTTGAAGAACTGCGCGTGGCGGACCTCGTCGACCTGCTGCGTCGTGAGGAACGCCTCCTCGCCCTGGTCCTCGTAGGAGCGCACGAGGCCGCTGAACTGCGTCGCGACGCGCTCCTCCCCGATGAAGAAGGCGGAGAGGTTGTAGGCCAGCGACTCCTTCTCCTCGTCGGTGACGGAGGTCGCGTACGCCTCGGCGTCCTTGTCGAGGTCGATCGCGTGGGCCGACCACGGCTGGCGCTCCCACAGCTCGTAGAGCTGCTGCGGTTCCATGAGCTTGACCTTCGAGTGCAGCTGGGACTCGTCCGAGATCGTCCCGACGTCGCCCTGCGACGTGAGTTCGAGAAGCGTTGCCATGCTCGACAGTCAACACCGTGTCTGACACACTGTCAAGGGTTATGGTGACGCGCGTGGCGAGCCTGGGAAGGCAGAGCGAGAAGCGGGCGGCGATCGAGGCCTCCGTGCTGCGCGCGACCGAGGAGCTGCTGGAGGAGGGAGCGTCGTTCGCCGAGCTCGGGATCGAGCGGATCGCGACCCGCGCGGGCATCTCGCGCACCGCCTTCTACTTCTACTTCCGCGACAAGCGCGAGCTGCTCGTCCGGCTGACGGAGGAGGTCAACGCGGAGCTGCTGGCCGCGGCCTCGACATGGTGGTCGGGCTCGAGCGACCTGCGCACGGCGCTGGCGGCGATCGCCGCGCTGTACCGCGAGCACGGCGCGCTGCTGCGCGCGGTCGTCGAGGTCTCGACGTACGACGAGCAGGTCGCGACGTTCTGGCGCGCGCTGGTGGGGCGCTTCGCCGAGCCGACGCGCGAGCGGATCGAGGCCGAGGGCGGCGCGCCCGAGCTGGCCGGCGCGACCGCCTTCGCGCTCGTCTGGATGGTCGAGCGCTCCTTCTACCAGCAGCTGGTCCAGCGCGAGCCCGTCGACGCCGACGAGCTGGTCGACGCGATGGCGACGATCTTCGAGCGGACCGTCGGCGCGTAGCCTGCGCCGCTTGCGCGTCTGGGTCGACCTCACGAACACCGCCCACGTCGTCGTCCTGCGGCCGCTCGTCGAGCTGCTCGAGGCGCGCGGGCACGAGGTCGAGATCACCGTGCGGCCTCTGTCGCACACGGTCGAGCTGCTCGAGGACTGGGGCCACCCGTTCGTGGCGTTCGGCGCGCACGGCGGCGTGCGGCGGGCCGACAAGGCGCGCGCGGCCGCCGCCCGCGTCCGCCGGATGGTGGCGTTCGGCCGCGAGCGAGGCCCGTTCGACGCGGCGCTGGCCCACGGCTCGACGGACCTCCCCGTCGCCTGCCGGCTCCTGCGCATCCCCAACGCGACGATGTTCGACTACGAGTGGGCGCTGGCGCAGCACCACCTGAACTGCCGCCTGGCGAACCGGGTGCTCGTCCCCGAGGCGATCCCGCCCGAGCGCCTCGCGCGCTTCGGCGCGCGCGGCTCGAAGCTCGTTCGCTATCCGGGGCTGAAGGAGGAGTACGTCCTGCACGGGTTCACGCCCGACGCCTCCGTCCTCGACGCGCTCGGCGTCGACCGCTCCCGGCCGCTGTGCGTCGTGCGGACCGCGCCGTCATACGCGCTGTACCTCGGCGGCTCCGAGACGCCGCTGCTGCCGCGGCTGCTGCGGCGGCTCGACGACGAGGGCGTGCAGTCGGTCGTGCTCGTCCGCAACGCCGAGCAGGCCGCCGACGTGAACGCTCTCGGCCTCCCCTCCGTGATCATCCCGCCCCGCGCGGTGGACGCCCGCTCGCTCGTCGCCTTCGCGGACGCGCTCGTCTCCGCCGGCGGGTCGATGAACCGCGAGGCGGCCGCGCTGGGCACGCCGGTGTGGACGATGTTCGAGGGCCGCATGGGCGGCGTCGACGAGCGGCTCATCGCCGAGGGGCGCCTGAAGGTCCTCCGCGATCCGGAGGAGGTGGTCGTCGACCACCACGACGCCCCTCGCCGGCCGACGACGACGCGCGACCCTTCGGAGCTCCTCCACCTCGCGCTCGGCGGGTGGATCCCGGACTAGTCGGGCGTCGCCGCCGCGTACTCCTCGACCGCCTCCTCCGTCTCGCCGGGCGGAGGTGGGGCCTTGCGGCGCGCGAGCACCTGGAAGTGGCGGTCCTTGAGGATCTCGAGCTGGTAGACCATCCAGACCGAGCCGATCGCGACGAGGACGCCGACGCCCCCGACGATGATCGCGTTGCCGGTGTCCCAGTTGCCGAAGGGGCGCGGGGGGACGAAGCGCAGCAACATCGCGTACGCGGCGAGCACGCCCGCCCACACGTGCAGGTACGCCGCGGTGCGCCGCTGCGAGTACCCCACGCGCATGAACCGGTGGTAGAAGTGGTTCTGGTCGGCGTCCCACGGCTTGCGCTTGTACTTCAGCCGCTTGGCGACGACGAACGACGTGTCGAGGATCGGCACGGCCATGATCAGCAGCGGCGCGGCGAGCGCGATCGTCGCCGGCGTCTTCAGCACGCCCTCGACCGACAGCGAGCCGAGCACGAAGCCGAGCGTCAGCGCCCCGCTGTCGCCCATGAAGATCTTGGCCGGGTGGTAGTTGTGCCAGAGGAAGCCGACGGTGGCGCCGCAGACGATCGCCGCGACCGCCGCGGCGTTCACGCGGCCGAACGACATCGCTAGCACGGCCAGCGCGGCGCTCGAGATGCCGACGATGCCGGCGGCGAGCGCGTCCATCCCGTCGATGAGGTTCACGAGGTTCGCGACCAGCGCGATCCACAGCAGCGTGAGCGGGATCGCCACCTCGGCCGAGATGTCGAACGACACGAACGGCAGGCCGATGCGCTGCAGGTGCATGTCGTAGCCGACGACCGGGATCAGCGCCGCGGCCATGACGAGCAGGAGCTTCGTCTTCGCGGTGAGGCCGCGCAGGTCGTCGTACAGGCCGATCGCGGCGACGATCGGGATGCCGATCACGATGCCGACCAGCGGGCCCTTGAGGTCGACGAAGAGCAGGACGGGCACGAGGATCCCCGCGGCGATCGCCAGGCCGCCGATCCGCGGGATCGGCCGGTCGTGCACGCGCGGCCGGTCGCGATCGGGCAGGTCGAACGCGCCGGCCCGGATGGCGATCCGGGCGACGAGCGGCGTGAGGAGCATCACGAGGACCGCCGCGGTCAGCAGCCCCCACGCGACGGCCCCTTCGTCCGCAAGGGCGTCGAGCGTGTCCGCAAAGGACATGCACACATGATTCCACGCCGCACCCGGTACGCCCTGCCGCCGGGTGCGGGGGCGCCAGTAGTCTGCGCCGCCGATGGGCGGCCTCCTCATCCTCGGCGCGGGGTACATCGGCGGCGCGGTGGCCGCGCGGGCCCTCGACGACGGGCTCGAGGTCACGCTCGCCGACAACTGGTCGGCCACCGAGCGCGGGCAGGTCGGGGCCCTGGAGGAGCGCGGCGCGCGCGTCGTCACCGCCGACATCCGCTCCCGCCAGGACGTCGGCGCCCGGCTCGCGGAGCGCCCCGACCGCGTCGTGCTCCTCGCCGCGCAGGCCAGCCGGCCGCTGGCCGACGCCGACCCGGAGTACACCGAGCAGGTCAACTGCACGGGGGTCCGCCAGGTGGCGGAGGCGGTCGCCGCGGCGGGCGGGCCGCCGGTCGTGTTCGGGTCCTCGCTGCACGTCTACGGCGGCGGGCTGAGCGGCGCGGTGGGTCCGGACCGCCCGTACGGCGAGCAGGGCGACCTCGCCCACCTGTCCAAGGTGTACGGCGAGCTCGTGCTGAAGATGCACGCCCGGCGCGGCGGCTTCGCGCTGTCGCTGATGCGCCTCGGCATCGTGTACGGCCCGTCGCCGGTGGAGCACGACAGGCCGGAGTCGGTGACCGTCGTCGACAAGTTCCGCCGCGCCGCGGCCGCCGGCGAGCCGCTGACGCTCGACGACGGCGGCAGGGCGACGATCGGCGTCGTGCACGTCGACGACGTCGCGCGGATCCTCCTCGCGGCGGAGCCCGGTGCGTTCAACGTCGCCGCCGAGACGATCTCGGTCGCCGACGTCGCGGCGCTGGCCGAGGCCCGTGAGCCTTCCGGCGAGACGGCGTGGACCGTGGAGTCGCCGTTCGCGTACGAGCGCACGGTGAGGGAGTACCTCGCCCGATGAAGATCCTCGTCACCGGCGCGACCGGCTACCTGGGCTGGCGCCACGCGGCGCTGCTGCGCGAGCGCGGGCACGACGTCACGCCGCTCGCCCGGCCGGGCCACCGGCCGCGCGCCGCCGCCGCGGACCTCGATCCGGTCGAGCTCGACGCGGGCGGCGCCGAGGCGCGGGAGCTGGTCGCGGGGCACGACGCGGTGCTCCACTTCGCCGGCGTCCCCGACCCGGCCGGCGCCGCGCGCGACCCGGCGCGCGCCGTCCGCGAGAACGCGGGGACCACGGTCAACCTCCTCGACGGCTGCGCCGAGCACGGCACGCTGCTCGTGTACCCCTCGAGCGCCCGCGCGGGGATCGAGCCCCCGCCCGACGCCTACGCCATGTCGAAGCGCCTCGGCGAGGACGCCTGCCTGCTGCACCGCGCGCCGGCCGTCGTCCTGCGGCTCACGAGCGTGTTCGGCCCCGGCCAGGTCGCGTGGGAGGGCGCGACCGGGGCGATCGCAGCGTTCGCCGCGCGAGCGCTCGA
>DASVRH010000115.1:0-11666 GCA_036388715.1 Solirubrobacteraceae bacterium
CCGAGCGCGGCGAGCTGCGCGCGCAGGCGGCCGGGCCGCCAGGCGTCGTCGGCGTCGCAGAGCGCGACGAGGTCGCAGCCCTCCAGCGCCTCGAGGCCGGTCTGCCGCGCCGCCGCCGGCCCGCCGCGGGTCTCGCGGCGGACGACGCGCGCGGGGCCCTCGGCGCGCTGCGGCTCGGGCGAGGCGTCGTCGACCACGACGACGTCGTCGGGGCCCTCGGCGACCACCGAGTCGAGCGCCTCGGCCAGGTACGGCGCCCAGCCGTGGACGGGCACGATCACGCCGACGCGCATGGAGAGGACTCTAAGTGGGGAGTTCCCGGCGGTGCCCGAGTCCGGTGTCACCCGCGTCAGCCTGCCGCGACACGTCTACGTCTTCGCCGCGCTGTTCGGCGTGCTCATGCTCGGGTCGCTCGTCGCGCAGCTGCTGATGATCCAGGACCAACGGACCACGACGGACAAGCAGCTCGCCATCCAGGCCCGGCAGTCCGCGCGCGCGATCCCGCTCCTCGACGAGACGAGGCCGCTGATCGACAGCGTCAACGAGGCGCTGCCGGAGACCGAGCGCCTGGGCCGGCAACTGGAGGAGCTGACGCAGGAGGCGACGCCGCTCGTCAAGGAGGCGCGGCCGCTCGTCGAGGAGCTCGACGACGCGCAGATCGACCAGAACCTCCGCGCCGCGGGCTCACTCGCCGCGACGCTGCTCGACGCCGACATCGGCGACGCGACGCGGGCCGGCCGCGTCCTGGCCGCGGAGCTTCTGCGCGCCGACCTGCCGCTGACCACGCGATACATCAACGCCCTCGCGAGCCAGTTCCTCTACAAGGGGCGGCTGCGGCGGCTGCTCATCCGCTCGCTGCACCTCGCGCCCACGCTCCAGCGCGTCGTGCCTGAGCAGGCGCGGCTTCTCGAGCGCTCGCTCGCCGTCCAGGAGGAGACGCTGCGCATCCAGAAGCAGGCGCTCGCGGCGATCCAGGAGACGCTCGCGGTGGCGAAGGAGACCGAGCGCCACGCCGAGAGCCTCGACAACAAGACCGGTGGATCGGGTACCACGACAGCACCACCCCCCACGGAAGGACCCGTCCCATGACCATCGCCATCGTCGCCGGCTTCTGCGTGCTCCTGCTGGTGCTCGCGTTCCTCGCCCCCCGCCTCTCGCGCCACGTCGAGCGCGGCGGGCAGAAGCCGCTCGGGCTGGGCAGCCGCGCCGGCAGCAAGGCGCCGGGCAAGCTCGGCCACTGGCTGAGCAAGCCGTTCCAGAGCAGCCAGAAGGCCGTCGCGAAGAGCGGCTCGGCCGGCCGCCGCGGTCGCGGCAAGATGCCCCTCTGAGCACCGTCGCCCGAGCAGCCGCGATCGGAGGGATGACCTTCGGCCTCTTCGCCGGAGGGGCCGGAGGAGCGTCCGCGGCGGAGGTGTGGCGACCCGACGTCGCCGCGGCGCGCGCCTACGCCGCGCAGCGGCCGGGCGTGGTCTCCTTCTCCGTCCGCACGGAGCGCCGCGCCTGGGGGCACCGCCCGCGGCGCGGCGTCCCCGCCGCCAGCACCCTGAAGGCGATGCTCCTCGTCGCGTACCTGCGCCAGGAGGCGCGCGGCCGGCCGCTGCGGCCGGGCGAGCGGCGCCTGCTCGGCCCGATGGTCCGCCGCTCCGACAACGTCGCGGCCACGCGCGTGCGCGACGCGGTCGGCAAGCGGAGGCTCGAGCGCTTCGCCCGGCGCGCGGGCATGCGCCGCTTCGGGGCGCATCCGGTCTGGGGCCTGAGCCGCGTCGACGCGGCCGACCTGACCACGTTCATGCTCGAGGCCGACCGCCTCACCCCGCGGCGCCACCGCGGCTACGCGATGCGGCTGCTGGCGAGCGTCGTCCCGAGCCAGCGCTGGGGCGTGGCGAAGG
This sequence comes from Solirubrobacteraceae bacterium, assembly GCA_036388715.1. Lineage (GTDB taxonomy): Bacteria > Actinomycetota > Thermoleophilia > Solirubrobacterales > Solirubrobacteraceae > CADCVT01. Next base: position 1,890 of record DASVRH010000115.1, read on the forward strand.
TGAAGCCGCGTGGGTGGAGGCTGTACTTCAAGGGCGGCTGGGGATCGGGGACCGGCCTCGTCGACGATCAGGCGGCCCTGCTCACGCGCGGTGAGGACCGGGTCGCTGTGGCCGTGACGACGACGGACAACGGCAGCCACGCCGCCGGCAGGCGGACGCTGCGCGGCGTGTTCCGACGACTCCTGCGCGGCCTGTGATCGTCGCGCTCGACCCCGGCCTGCACGCCGGGGACCACTACGCGATCGCGATCCTCTTCGCGGGCGCGGTCCTGGTCGTCGCGATCGCCGCGCTCTCGCACGAGCACGAGCGCGCGTGGTCGGCGGCCGTGATCTACCTGGCCCTCGGCCTGCTCGCCGCCGTCGGCTTCGACCTCCTCGACGTAGAGCCGCTGAGCCCGCTCAGCGGCTCCCGCGTCCCCGAGCGGATCGCCGAGGTCGCGATCATGCTCGCCGTCTTCACCGCCGGGCTGAGCATCGCCAAGCTCGTCAGCGAGCGGCAGTGGCGCTCCGTCGCGATGCTGCTCGTGGTCGTGATGCCGCTGACGATCGCCGCGATCGCGCTCTTCGCCTCGACGGTCATGGGCCTCGGCCTGGGCGCCGCCGTGCTGCTCGGCGCGATCCTCGCCCCCACCGACCCGGTGCTCGCCGGCGACGTCGGTCTCGGCCCGCCCGGCGACAGCGACGACGCCGAGGACCCCGAGTTCAGCCTCCACACCGAGGCCGGGCTCAACGACGGCCTCGCCGCGCCGTTCGTGCTCGCCGGCGTGCTCATCGCCACCGAGGGCGGCACCGGCTGGATCCCCGAATGGCTGCTCACCGACCTCCTCTACGCCGCGGGCGTCGCGACCCTCGTCGGCGCGCTCGCCGGCTACGGGATCGCCGCCGCGACGGTGCGCCTGCGCGACACGCAGTTCCTCAACGACGACTTCGACGCGTTCGTGGCCCTCGCCGCGGTCCTGCTCGTCTACGGCGCCGTCGAGGTCGTCGGCGCGTACGGGTTCCTCGCCGTCTTCTGGGCCGGCTTCACGTTCCGGCGCTACGAGTTCGAGCACGAGGTCAACCGCCGCGTCCACGACGGCGCCGACGAGTACGCGAAGCTCTTCGAGCTCGGGGCCATCCTCGCCTTCGGCTCGTTCGTCACGCTCGACGGCCTCGGCGAGCCCGGCGTCGCCGGCTGGCTGCTCGCCCCGCTGCTCCTCTTCGTCATCCGCCCCGCCATCGTGCTCCCGCTGTCGACCGGCTCGCTGCTCGGCTGGGGCCAGCGCATCTTCCTCGCCTGGTTCGGCGTGCGCGGGATCGCGGCGATCTTCTACGCGGCGTACATCGCGAACGCCGGCGTGCTGTCAGAGCGCGAGACGTCGGTCGTGTTCTGGACGACGATCGCGGTGGTGATCGTCTCGATCGTCGTCCACGGGGTGAGCGCGAGCCCGGTCAGCCGCCGGCTGCTGGGGCGCTCTCCCGGGCCGTCACCGTCGTCACCGGAAGCCCGAGGCCGTTGAGCTTGCTCGGCAGGTCGAGGTGCAGCCACTTCGAGACGCGCGAGGGAAGCGTCGAGATGATGATCTCGTCGAAGCCGTGGATGTTGATCGCGTCCTGGATCGCGTCGAGCGGCGACGACACGCCCACGAGCCCCTCGACCTTGGAGCCCGCGGCCTCCGCGAGCAGCGGTAGGGCCAGCGCCATGGTGTCGCGCGCCTCGTCGTCGGGGGCGTCCTCGGGGTCGGCGATCCGCGTGATGCCGTGGACCCCCTTCGGCACGAGCAGGACGAACCGCGCCGGGCCGCGCTGAGCGCGTTCGCGCACGGCCTCCAGCAGCGGCGGCGTGGCCGCGGTCTTGTGCGCGACGACGAGGACCCGGACGGGATCGCTCATGGCACCGCGACGCTACCGCCCGCCCGCGCCCGGCACAACCCCGCCCTCCGTGTCGCCGGTCAGCCGCTGCGCGATCAGGACGGGGATGATCGAGAGCAGGATCACGAAGACGGCGACGACGTTGACGATCGGCAGCTGGTTGGGCCGCGACAGGTTGCTGAGGATCCAGATCGGGAGCGTCTGGTCCGGCCCGGCGGTGAACGTCGTGACGATCACCTCGTCGAACGACAGCGCGAACGCGAGCAGCGCGCCGGCCAGCAGCGCGCCGCGCAGCGCCGGGAACGTCACGAACGCGAACGTCTGCCACGTGTGCGCGCCGAGGTCGGCCGACGCCTCCTCCAGCGACCCGCCCGTGCGCCGCAGTCGCGCGACGACGTTGTTGTAGACGACGACGATGCAGAAGGTGGCGTGACCCACGATGACCGTGAACAGCCCGAGCGAGATCCCCACCGGCTCGAGCACCTCGCGGAACGTCGCGTTGAGCGCCATGCCGGTGACGATGCCCGGCAGCGCGATCGGCAGGATCACCAGGAACGAGATCGTCTCGCGCCCGAAGAAGCGGTAGCGCGCGACGGCCATCGCCGCGAGCGTGCCGAGCAGCAGCGCGAGGAGCGTCGCCCCCGTCGCCGCCTTGAGCGACATCCACAGCGCGTCGCGGGCGCCCGGGTTGTCGATCGCCTTCTCGAACCACTCGAGCGTGAAGCCGGGGATCGGCCACGTCTGGATCCGCCGCTCGTTGAACGCGTAGAGCACGATCAGGATCAGCGGGAGGTAGATGAACGCGAGCGTGAGCCCGGTCCCCACCCGCAGGAAGATGCGCGCGCCCCGCGAGAGCTGCACCTACATCGCCTCGAACGCGCCCAGGCGGCGGGCGATCAGGAGGTAGAGGATCATCACGACGACCGGCACCGTCGCGAACGCCGCGGCCAGCGGCAGGTTGTTCGCGACGCCGACGTTCGCGTAGACGACGTTGCCGATGAACTGCTTGCCGGCGCCGACGATCGACGGGGTGATGTAGTCGCCGAGGGTCAGCGAGAACGTGAAGATCGAGCCGGCGACCACCGCGGGCAGCGACAGCGGCAGGATCACGCGCCGGAACGTGTGGCCCGCGCCCGCGCCGAGGTCGCCCGAGGCGTCGAGCAGCGAGGTCGGGATCCGCTCCAGCCCGGCGTAGATCGGGATGACCATGAACGGCAGCCACAGGTAGCTGAAGACCAGCCACATCGCGGTCGTCCCGTACTCGGGCCCGCTCAGGCCCAGCGGCCCGAGCGCCCAGTTGAGGATCCCCTCCTCCGAGAGGATCGTGCGCCACGCGTAGACCTTCACGAGGTAGCTCGACCACAGCGGCATCAGCACCGCCACGACGAGCAGCGAGCGCAGCCGCGGCGACGCCACCTTCGCCATGTAGAACGCGATCGGGAAGGCGAGGATCACGTCGGTCACCGTGACCGCGGCGGCGATGCCCACCGTCCGCAGCACGATGTCCTTGTAGACCTCGCCCTCGGCGATCGTCCGGAAGTTGTCGAAGGACGTGTCCTTGACGACCTCCGCCGTGAACGGGTCGAGCTGCCAGAACGCCGCCACGAACAGGACGGCGAGCGACCCGAGGTACGCCACGACGAGCCAGCCGACCGGCCCCGCGAGCAGCAGGGAGAGCCGCAGGCGGGGCCGGCTGGCCAGCGCGTCGCTCAACTCAGCCCTTCACCTCGGTCCAGGCCTGGACCCATTCCGAGTAGTCCTTGCAGACCGCCCCTCGGTCGTCACCGCAGTTCTTCGTCGGCGTCGTCCAGAAGGCGACCTGGTCGAAGTACGCCTCGTCCTCCGCGTGGAAGGTCTTGCAGTGGTCCTTGACGGCCGTCAGGGCGCACGACTTGCGGTTGGCCGGAGCCTCGCCGAACCACTCGGCCACCTCGGCGTTCGCCTGGGGGCTGATGATGTGGTTCATCCACATGTACATGCAGTTCGGGTTCTTGGCCTTGGACGCGATCATCCACGTGTCCGACCAGCCCGTGGAGCCCTCCTTCGGGAGCGTGGTGCCGATCTTCACCTTCTTGTCCGCCTCGATCAGGTTCGCGATGACCTGCCAGGTGGTGCCGACGACCGTGTCGCCGTTGTTGAAGGCGGCCTGCTCCTTGGTGTAGTCCGACCAGTATTCGCCGACGATCTCGCGCTGCTTCTTCAGCAGGTCGACCGCCGCCTTGAACTGCTTGTCGTCGAGCTCGTAGACGTTCTCGATCCCGAGGTCGGGCTGCGTGGCCTTCAGGTACAGCGCCGCGTCGGCGATGTAGATCGGGCTGTCGTACGCGGTGACCTTGCCCTTGTACGGCGAGTTCTCGTCCCACACGACGGACCAGCTGTCCGGGTCGGGCTTGACCTTCGCCTTGTTCCACATGAGCAGGTTCGCGCCGCGGCCGTGCGGCACGCCGAACATCTGGCCGTCGACCGAGTTGTGCGGCTTGTCCTTCAGCGAGTCGAAGACGTCCGCGTAGTTCTCGATCAGGTCGGTGTTCACCGGCGCGACGTCGCCGCCCGCGATGAGGCGCAGCGTCGCGTCACCGGAGGCCGACACGCCGTCGTAGTTGCCGGTGCGCATCAGCGTGACCATCTCGTCCGACGTGTTGCCGGTCTTCACGTTGACCTTGCACCCGGTCTCCTTCTCGAAGCCGGAGACCCAGTCGACCTTCGGGTCGGTCGAGCCGTCCTCGACGTAGCCGGCCCAGGCGATCAGGTTGACCTCGCCCTCGCCCTTGCCGAGGCTGGCGAGCGGCTTGAGGTCGTCGGGCGGCTGGACCTGCGCGGTGGACTCCTGCGTCGAGCCGCCGCCGCTCTCCTCGTCGTCGTCGTCCCCGCACCCGACGGCGCCGAGCGCGAGCGCGGCGGTGAGCGCGAGGACTGCCGCCATGAACCGATGCTGTTTCACGAACTCTCCTCCTTCTCGGAGATGGCGGACGCCTGTGCGTCGCGCCACGCAACGTTGACCTTCCTCCCAGGGGCCTCGAGCGCCTCAGCGGACGTGGTCTCGAGGTTCTGCCGGACGACCTGCAACGTCCCGCCGCGGTCGAGCTCGACCACGTACTTCGTCACCATGCCGGCGTAGGCCGACGTGGCGATCGTGCCTGACTCGACGTGCCACTCCTGACCGGAGGGGACCTCGTCGTCGGCGTGCAGCAGCCGCACCTTCTCGGGCCGCACGGTGAAGCGCCGGTTGTCGCGCTCCAGCACGTTCGAGACGCCGACGAAGTCCGCGACGAACTCCGTCGCCGGGTGCTCGTAGACGTCCTCGGGCGAGCCGACCTGCTCGATCCGCCCCTTGTTGAAGACCGCGAGGCGGTCGCTCATCGTGAGCGCCTCCTCCTGGTCGTGGGTCACGTAGACGAACGTGATCCCCACGCCCTGCTGGATGCGCTTGAGCTCGATCTGCATCCCCTGCCGCAGCTTGAGGTCGAGCGCGCCGAGCGGCTCGTCGAGGAGGAGGACCTGCGGGCGGTTGACGATCGCGCGGGCGAGCGCGACGCGCTGGCGCTGGCCGCCGGAGAGCTGGCCGGGCTTGCGGGCGCCGTAGTCGCCGAGCTGGACCATGCGCAGGGCGTCCTCGGCGCGCTCGCGCCGCTGGGCCTTCGGCACCTTCTTCACGCGCAGGCCGTACTCGACGTTCTGCAGCACGGTCATGTGGGGGAAGAGCGCGTAGTCCTGGAAGACCGTGTTGACGTCGCGCTGGGCGGGCGGGCGCCTGGCCACGTCGTCGCCGCGCAGCCGGACCTCGCCCTCGTCGGGGATCTCGAAGCCGGCGATGAGCCGCAGCGTCGTCGTCTTCCCGGAGCCCGACGGGCCGAGCAGCGTGAAGAACTCGCCCTGCGCGATGTCGAGGTCGACGCCGTCGACGGCCGCCACGTCGCCGTAGCGCTTGACGAGGCCGCGCAGCGCGATGTCGGGCACCGCAGCGTCCTGCGCGGGCGCCGTCATCGGGTCCTCCGTGGTACGAGCCGTCGAAGCCATCACGCCGTAACGGCGAACGTATTCGACGCGATGGTGCCGTCGCCACCCGCCGATCTGGCCAGTCTTGGCGTGGTCGGTGCGCCTTATGGGCGGTCCCGGGCTCGAACCGGGGACCTCGCGCTTGTAAGGCGCGCGCTCTGACCAGCTGAGCTAACCGCCCGCGATGCCCTTCGTGGCGAGGTCGGTGACGTCCTTCGCGTTCTCGGGCGCCTGGATGTCGACGTCCTTGCCGAAGTCGGTGTACCGGACGTCCATCTCGGTCTTCGTCTCCACCGGCTTCTTCTGGCTCATCGTCATCTTCTGGCGGCGGACGAGCGAGTCCTCGTCGATCCACACCTCGGTCGGCGTGGTCGACGTGCCGGCCAGCTCGATGAGCTTGTCGACGTTCCTGCGCGCCTGCTCCCGCTCGCCCTCGGGGAGGGTGTCGGGGTACTTGCGCAGGTCGACGACGCCCTTGTAGTGGGTCGTCTCGACACCGTCGATCGTCTCGGTGCCGAGCTCCTCGAGGTCGGACATCGCCTTGAGGTACTTCAGCTGCTCGGCCGGGCTGGACTGGCCCATCTGCATGAGCTGGGCGAAGTCGACGCCCATCTCCTCGCCGACCTTCTGGAGGTCCATCTTGATCCACTCGGCGCCGTCGAAGGCCTGCTCGAGCCCCGGCATCTTCATGTACATCGTCGTGCCGAGCATGACCATCTCGATCTCCGGGATGCCGCCGCCCGCCTGGGTCTTGGCGTGCATGGCGAGCTTCGCGAGGTCCGCGTCGCCCTCCATCTTCATCGGGATCTTCTGGCCCTGGGCCTCGACCGTCCCGTTCATCGTCATGTGGACGCCGCCCTGCTTGCGCGTGGCCTCGGCGGCGTTGGCGAGGGCGTCGGGGTTGATGTCGTCCTCGCCGCAGCCGGCGAGCGGTACGACGGCGAGGGCGGCGGTGGCCAGGACGGCGGCGATGCGAAGCATGGACTGAGCGTACCCTCGAACGCCATGGATCTAGGCATCGACGGCCGGGTTGCGCTGGTGACGGGTGGATCGCGCGGGATCGGGCGGGCGATCGCCGCGGAGCTGGCCGCGGAGGGGGCGCGGGTGGCGATCGCGTCGCGCTCGCCGGCCGAGACCGCGGGCGAGCTGGGCGTGCTCGGGCTTCAGTACGACTCGTCCTCCGCGTCGGCCGACATCGTCGACTCCGTGACCGATGCCCTTGGCCCCGTGGACATCCTCGTCGTCAACACGGGCGGGCCGCCGCCGGGGCCGGATCCGCTCGGGTTCGCGCCGGACGAGTGGGAGGCCGCCTATCGGTCGCTGGTGCTCGCCCCGATGGCGTTGGCGGGGGCGGTCCTGCCGGGGATGCGGTCGCGCGGCTGGGGGCGGATCGTCAACGTCGCGTCGACCTCGGTGCGCGAGGTGATCCCGAACCTGATGCTGTCGAACTCGCACCGCGCGGCGACGCTGGCGGCGTGGAAGACGATCGCGCGGGAGGTCGCGGTCGACGGGGTGACGGTGAACAGCGTCCTGCCCGGCCGGATCGGCACGGACCGGCTGTTCTCGAACTACGGCTCGCGCGAGGGGGCCGAGGCGAGCGCGGCGGCCGACGTCCCCGCCGGGCGCGTCGGGACGCCGGAGGAGATGGCGGCCGCGGCGGCCTTCCTGTGCTCGGCGAGGGCCTCGTACGTGACCGGGGTCGCCCTGCTCGTCGACGGCGGCCTGACAAGATCGGTGTGATGGCCGACCTCGTCTGTCCCAAGTGCCAGTCCCCGATGCGCTCCTACGAGCGCAACGGCGTCACCGTCGACCAGTGCACCGGCTGCCGCGGCGTGTTCCTCGACCGCGGCGAGCTCGAGCGGCTGGTCGACGCGGAGGGCGCGTACTACGACCGCGCCGAATCCCAGCCGCCACGCGACTCCGCCCCGCGGCGCGAGGAGCGCGTCGAGCAGCACCGCTCCCGCGACGACTGGCGCCCCGGCTACGGCCACGCGCACGGCAAGCGCAAGAAGAAGTCGTTCCTCGACGACATCTTCGACTTCGGCTGAGCTCACCTACACTCGCGATGCACCGGCCCCCATGGTGTAGCGGTCAGCACGCGAGCCTTTCACGCTCGTAGGGAGAGTTCGAGTCTCTCTGGGGGTACTCGGCCCCCGTAGCTCAGCTGGTAGAGCGGCGGACTTTTAATCCGATGCGCGCAGGTTCGAGTCCTGCCGGGGGCATCGTCAGACGCGGGCGGCGGTGCGGCTCTGCGCTCGGCGGCGGGAGCGCTTGCGGAGCGTCTCGACGAGGAGGTCGATCGAGCGCTGGAGCTGGTCGATCGTCGCCTCGTCGACGCGGCTGACCTTCGTCGCCTGGTTCAGCCACGCGTTGATCTCCTGGTGGGAGCGGCCGTCGTGGCGGCGCAGCTCGGAGACGAGGCGGTGGCGTTCGGCGCGCAGGGCGGCGCGGCGCTCGAACGCCGAGGGGCCGGTGGAAGCCGTGGGCTCGTCGTCCTCGTCTTCGGCAGGCACGGAGGGCCGAGGCGCGGGGGCGGGCTCCGGCGCGCCGAAGAGGTTCATCTGCGGCGCGACGTCGGCGGCCAGCGGGACGAAGGACCGGTCGTCGGGCTCGGTCTCGACGCGCTGTGCGCGCTCGAGGAGCGCGTCGTCGAGGAGCTCGTCGGACGGCGTGGCGGGATGGAGGACGTGGCGCAGCTCGGTCGCGACGTCGGCCGCCATGGCGCGCAGGGTGGTGTCGGCGGGCAGGAAGACGTGGCTGAGCTCGACGGGCCGCCCGGGCACGACGCGCACGAAGCGCCCGACGATCTGGCGGAAGATCAGCGGCGTCTTGGCCACCGTCGCGTAGACGCCCACGCGCAGGCGCGGGATGTCGACGCCCTCGCTGACCATGTTCACCGCGACGATCCACGGGTCGCGGCTGCGGCGGAAGGCGTCGAGCTTGCGGTGAGCCTGTGCCTCGGTGTGCAGGACGACGGTCGGCGTCGCGCCGGTGATCTCCTTCAGCGCCTTGGCCACGGCGCGCGCGTGCTCGGAGTCCGCTGTCACGACCAGGCCGCCCGCGTCGCGGTGCCCGCCCTCGCGGATCTCGAGCAGCTTGGCGTGCGCGGCGCGCAGGATGCGCGGCAGGCCGTCGGGCAGCTCGGTGGAGATCGCGGTCCGGTAGCGGCGGCCGGCCTCGCGCGTCGTGAGGACCTCGCCGAACGAGGTCTCGATGACGTCGTCGCCGGACTGCCACTGGAGCGTCCCGTCGTAGGGGACGAAGGCGACGCTGCGGCACACGCCGTCGCGGACGGCATCCGCGTAGCTGTAGGAGACGTCGGGGACGGCGACGCCGCCGTCGTAGCGGACGCCGGGGATCGCCGACTGGTCGGAGCGGAACGGGGTGCCCGAGAGCAGCAGCCAGCGCCGGGCCTTGCCGAAGGCGACCTTGAAGCCCTCGCCCCAGGCGAGGTCCTCGCCGAGGTGGTGGGCCTCGTCGGCGATGACGAGGGTGCCCGGGCCACACGAGCGGGCGTAGTCGGCCGCCGTCATCGCGACGCGGGCGTAGGTGAGCGAGACGCCCTGGAAGTCGCCGGGCGGGCGCAGGCCCGGCGCGTCGGGCAGCAAATGCAGGCCGACGCGGGCGGCGGCCTGGGCCCACTGGCGCGTCAGCGGCGTCGTCGGGCAGATGACCGCGACCTTCCGCGCGCGGCCCTCCTTCAGCTCCTTCGCGGCGAAGACGAGGGCCGGGTGGGTCTTGCCCGCGCCGGGCGCGGCGGAGATGAGGAAGGAGCCCTCCTCCCACTGCGCCATGCGGTCGAGGGCATGGCGCTGCCAGGCGCGAAGGGTGGGTCCGGAGGGCGGCACGGAGGCGGGCACTTTGCATGCCGGATCGGACAGGTCAGCGGGCTGACAGGACGATCCGCCCGCCGCGAGCGGGGATCAGCACG
>DASVRH010000116.1:0-8550 GCA_036388715.1 Solirubrobacteraceae bacterium
GCGACCGCGAGCCGTTCGCGGAGACGCCGGAGCCCGAGCCGGACGTCCTCACCGAGTCGCTCCGCGAGCCGCCCCACTTCGCCCGCTTCCAGTTCCTGCTCGGCGCGCTGCTGGCTGTCGGCGTCAGCGCGATCGTGGCGCTCGGCGTGATCTGGGCCACCGACGTCGGCGACGGCGGGGGCTTCGAGTGGTCGGCGTGGGCGCCGAAGGACGACGGCGTGAAGGGCGCGCAGCAGATCGCCGAGCACGTGGCGCCGCAGTACCGCCTGAAGAGCGGCGAGCAGATGGTGCACGTCGAGGCCGGCGGGCTCGAGGCGTTCGGCGTCGACCTCTCGCTCGTCATGCGCGAGCGGCCCGAGGAGGGCGGCGAGATCAAGGAGCTCGACGGCGACACCGTCGTCTACCGCATGTGCGGGCTCGACGACCGGTGCATGCTCAAGGGCAAGCCGTCGGAGGGGCGCGCGACGCTGCTGCGCCGCGAGGCGCTCGAGCTGGCCCTCTACTCGCTGCGCTACCTCCGCGGCACCGACCAGGTCTTCGTGTTCCTCCCCACCTCGCAGCTCCCGATCGTCGAGGGCAAGAAGAAGCGCGAGCTGCCGGTCGAGAACCAGGGCCTCCTCGTCCGCCGCTCCGACGTCGAGCCGTCGCTGGCGGCGCCGCTGCGCGCCACGCTCGACGCTCGCCCGCCCGCGCTGAAGAAGCTCGACGAGGCGCGCGAGCGCCCGCTGCTCGAGGCGCTCAACGCGCGCCGGTTCGCCTTCCAGATCGTGCCCGCCAACAGCGACGACAGCGGGTTCCTCGTCCTCGAGCAGCTGAGCCGCGAAGAGCTGATCGAGCGCCAGCTCGAGGCCGACCGCCAGCGCCAGCAGGCCCTCCTCGGGGCGGGCGTGCTCGGCGGCGGCGGCTAGCGCCGCTCCTCGAAGCCCGCGCAGCGCACCACCGGAAGCCGCGGGTACTTCGGGAACCGGGGGTCCGTCTTGGCCCGCTCGCAGAGCGAGAACGTCGACCCGCGCGTATTGCGGATGAGCTTCTGGTGCACGCAGCGCGAGCACAGGCCAGCCTCCATGCCTCGACACTATCCTTTCTGAAGTGAGGACCTTCTTCCGCCTGCTGACCTTCCTGCGGCCCTACCGCAGCGGGGTCGTGTGGTCGCTGATCTGGGCCGGCATCGCCATGGTCTTCACGGTCGCGATCCCGTGGCTGACGGGCAAGGCGATCGACCGCGTCCGGGAGGGCGACCGCGACGCGCTGAAGATGCTCGCGCTCGCGATCCTCGTCGCGGGCCTGCTGCGGCTGGCGACCACGGTGGCCCGCCGCCTGATCAGCGGGCGCGTGTCGCTCGGCGTCGAGCTCGACCTGCGCGAGCGCATGTACGCGCACCTGCAGTCGCTCGAGCTGGCCTTCTTCGACCGTCAGCAGACCGGGCAGCTCATGTCGCGGGCGACGGTCGACCTGCAGTCCGTCCGGTTCTTCCTCGGCTACGGCCTGATCTGGCTGTCGCAGTCGTTCCTGTCGATCGTGCTCGCGGCCGTGGCGATGATCTTCATCGACCCGGTGCTCGCGCTGATCACGCTGATCCCGGTGCCGTTCGTGGTCCTGGTCGCGTGGCGGTACGGGACCCGGTCGCGGCCCGCCCTCCAGGAGGTCCAGCAGCGGATCGGCGAGCTGACCGCGGAGGCCGAGGAGAACATCTCCGGCGTCCGCGTCGTCAAGGCGTTCGCGCGCGAGGACCGCCAGCGCGCGCGGTTCGAGCGGGCCGTCCTGCGCGTCTTCGAGCAGTCGATGATCTCGACCCGGCTGCGGGCATTCTACAACCCGTTCATCGGCTTCCTCCCCCAGCTCGGGCTCGCCGCGCTCTTGCTGATCGGCGGGCGCCGGGTCATCGACGGCGGGCTGACGCTCGGCGAGTTCACCGCCTTCTACTCGTACGTCCTGATGCTGCTCGGGCCGATGCGCTGGCTCGGCATGTCGCTCGGGATGGCGCAGCGGGCCACCGCCTCGGGCGCGCGCGTGTTCGAGATCCTCGACCGCGCGCCGGCGATCGCGCCGCCGGCCTCGCCGCAGCCGCTGCCCGAAGGAAACGGGCGTGTCGAGCTGCGCGACGTGACGCTCCAGTACGAGGGCGCGACGGGGCCCGCCCTGCGCGACGTCTCACTCGACGTGGCCGCGGGCACGACGGTGGCGCTGGTCGGGGCGACCGGCTCGGGCAAGACGACGCTCGTGCAGCTGCTGCCGCGGCTCTACGACCCTACGGCGGGATCGGTGCTGATCGACGGCGCGGACGTGCGCTCGCTCGACCTCGTCGCGCTGCGCTCCGCGATCGCCGTCGTGACCGACGACCCGTTCCTGTTCAGCGCCTCGGTGCGGGAGAACATCGCGTACGCGCGCGAGGACGCCTCGATCGAGGACGTCGAGGACGCGGCACGGCGCGCCCAGGCGCACGAGTTCATCACGCGGCTGCCCGACGGCTACGACACGCGCGTCGGCGAGCGCGGCCTGACGCTGAGCGGCGGGCAGCGCCAGCGGATCGCCATCGCGCGGGCGCTGCTGGCCGACCCGCGCATCCTCGTGCTCGACGACGCGACGTCGTCGGTCGACGCCTCGACCGAGCAGCAGATCAAGGTCGCGCTGCGCGAGGCGATGGCGGGGCGCACGACGTTCGTCATCGCGCACCGACTCTCGACGATCGCGCTGGCCGACGAGATCGCGGTGATCGAGGACGGCGAGCTCGTCTGCCGCGGCACGCACGCCGAGCTGCTCGAGGCCAACGACCTGTACCGCGAGATCGTCGAGAAGGGCCTGCCCGACCAGGTCTTCCTCAACCGCGTCTCGCCGGAGCGCAAGGTGGCGGGGCTGTGACCCGCCGCGACGACCTCCGCCGCCGCCTGCGCGCGACCTCCGGGCGGGGGCGCAAGCTGCGCGGCCTGCTCGTGCTGCTGCGCCCGTACCGCTCGCGGCTCGTGCTCATGTTCGTGGCGCTCGTGTTCGCCACGGCCGCGTCGCTCGCGCCCCCGCCGCTGGCCAAGGCGGCGATCGACGACGGGATCGTGCCGGGCGACGCGGGCACGCTGAACCTCGTCGTCGCCGCGTTCGTCGTCGCCGCGCTCGTCTACTGGGGCGCCTCGTACGCGCAGACCTACCTCGTCGGGTGGGTCGGTCAGCGCGCGCTCCAGGACCTGCGCCAGCAGATCTTCCGCCACCTCCAGGAGATGCCCGTCGGCTTCTACGAGCGCCGCCAGGCCGGCGTCCTCATCTCGCGGATGACCAACGACGTCTCGGCGCTCGACTCGCTCGTCACCGACAGCGTCGTGACGCTGTTCCAGTCGTCGCTGACCCTGCTCGGCACGATCGCGATCCTCGCCTGGCTCGACCTCGAGCTGGCGCTGATGACGTTCCTGATCTTCCCGGTGCTGTTCGCGGGGTCGCTCGTGTTCCGGATCGTCTCGGCCGACGCCTATGCGAAGACGCGCGTGACGATCGGGGCGATCACCGCCTACCTGCAGGAGACGCTGTCGGGGATCCGCGTCGTGCGCTCGTTCGGGCAGGAGCCGCGCCACCAGCGCCGGTTCCGCGAGCTCAACGAGGACAACCGCGACGCGAACATGACGACCGTCTACCTGAACGCCGCGTACTTCCCGGCGGTCGAGCTGCTGTCGGCCGTGGCGACGACGGGGATCCTGCTCTACGGCGGCTGGCAGGTGATCGACGGCGACGTGACGGTCGGCGTGCTGGTCGGCTTCATCGCCGCGCTCAACGGGTTCTTCGACCCGATCCAGGCGCTGTCGCAGCTCTACACGCAGTACCAGGCGGGGATGGCGGCGCTCGACAAGATCTTCGAGCTGCTCGACGAGGAGCCCGACCTGAAGGACGCGCCCGATGCCGTCCCGCTGCCGGTGCCGCTGCGGGGCCACGTCGTGTTCGACGACGTGACGTTCGAGTACCGCTCGCGCGACGGGGACTGCGTGCGGGCGCTGAGCGACGTGTCGATCGACATCCCGCCCGGGCAGACGGTCGCGCTGGTCGGGGCGACGGGCGCCGGCAAGTCGACGTTCGCCAAGCTCGTCGCGCGGTTCTACGACCCCACGAGCGGGCGCGTGCTCGTCGACGACGTCGACGTCTCGCGCGCGCAGACGCACTCGCTGCGCTCGCAGATGGGGATCGTGCCGCAGGAGGCGTTCCTCTTCAGCGGGACAATCGGCGAGAACGTGTTGTTCGGGCGGCCCGACGCGTCGGAGGAGGACGTGTGGTCCGCGCTGCGCGGCGTCGGGGCCGACGACTACGTCCGCGCGCTCCCGAAGGGGCTCGACACCGAGATCGGCGAGCGCGGCATCCAGCTCTCCGCCGGCCAGCGCCAGCTCATCGCGTTCGCCCGCGCGCTGCTCGCGGACCCGCGGATCGTGATCCTCGACGAGGCGACGTCGAACGTCGACCTGCACACCGAGGGGCGCATCGAGACCGGCCTGCGGCGGCTGCTCGCGGGTCGCACCGCGATCGTCATCGCCCACCGGCTGTCGACGATCCGCCAGGCGGGCCGGATCGTCGTGCTCGAGCACGGCCGCGTCGTCGAGCAGGGGACCCACGACGAGCTGCTCGAGGCCGAAGGGGCCTACTGGCGGCTCTACCGCGACTGGGCCGAACAGGCCGCCGCCTGAGCCCCGGCCGCCGCGCCGCGCCGCTCAAGATCCTCGGCCGACCGGCGCGCCGCGCCGCTCAAGATCCTCGCCCGCCCGCCGCTATCCTTGCCGACGCTTCATTGCCGGGTGGTGTAATTGGCAACACGCCAGGTTCTGGCCCTGGTATTCAAGGTTCGAGTCCTTGCCCGGCAGCTCACGCGGCTCGAACCCGATCGCTGCGTGAGGACTGAGCGGCGGGACGCGCGGGGCTAGGGTCCCGGGGCCGTGCTCCTCACCCTGACGACGACGCACCGCCCGGCCACCGACCTCGGCTACCTGCTGCACAAGCACCCCGACCGGGTACAGACGTTCAGCGTCCCGTTCGGCGAGGCGCACGTCTTCTACCCCGAGGCGACGGAGGAGCGGTGCACGGCCGCGCTGCTGCTCGACGTCGACCCCGTCGGGCTCGTGCGCCGCGGCCGCGGGCGCAGCTCGTTCGCGCTGGCCGACTACGTCAACGACCGGCCGTACGTCGCGTCGTCCTTCCTCTCCGTGGCGATGGTCAACGTGCTCAAGTCGGCGATGGCCGGCGTGTGCAGGCCGCGGCCGGAGCTGGCCGGGACGGCGATCCCGCTCGAGGCCTCGCTGCCGGCGGTGCCGGCGCGGGGCGGCGAGGACCTGGTCCGGCGGCTGTTCGAGCCGCTCGGCTACGACGTCGCGGTCACGCCGCTCGCGCTCGACGCGAAGTACCCGGACTGGGGCGAGAGCCGCCACGTGGCGCTGACGCTGGCGGCGACCGTGCGGCTCGCCGACCTGCTGAGCCATCTGTACGTCCTCCTCCCCGTCCTCGACGCCGACAAGCACTACTGGATCGACCGCGGCGAGATCGAGAAGCTGATGCGACGCGGCGAGGGCTGGCTGCCGTCGCATCCCGCGCGCGAGCTGATCGTCCGCCGCTACCTCAAGCAGCAGCGCCACCTCTTCAATCCCGCGCTCGCCCAGCTCGGCGAGGCGGACGCCGACGTGCCCGAGGACCCCGAGCGCGAGGAGCGCCTGGAGGACCGGATCTCGCTGCGCGACCACCGGCTCGGAGCGGTGCAGGCGGTGCTGAAGGCCAGCGGCGCGCGGCGCGTGCTCGACCTCGGGTGCGGGCCGGGCGCCCTGCTCCAGCGGCTGGTCAAGGAGGGCTACGAGGAGGTCGTCGGCGTCGACGTGTCGGCGCGCGCGCTGGAGATCGCCGAGCGGCGGCTGAAGCTCGACCGGATGCCGCCGCCCGTGCGCGAGCGGATCCGGCTGATCCAGAGCCCGCTGACCTACCGCGACCGGCGCCTGGCCGGCTACGACGCGGCGGCGCTCGTCGAGGTCGTCGAGCACTTCGACCCGCCGCGCCTCGAGGCGGCCGAGCACAACGTGTTCGGCTCGGCGCGGCCGCAGACGGTGGTCGTGACGACGCCGAACCGCGAGTACAACGTCCGGTGGGAGACGCTGCCCGCCGGCAACCTGCGCCACCCCGACCACCGCTTCGAGTGGACGCGCGAGGAGTTCGCCGCGTGGGCGGCGGGCGTGGCGTCGCGGCACGGCTACGGCGTGCGCTTCCTGCCCGTGGGGCCCGAGGACGACGAGGTCGGCCCGCCGACGCAGATGGCGGTCTTCCAGCGATGACGCTCGTCGACCTCCCCGATCCCAGCCTCGTCGTCCTGATCGGCGCCAGCGGCAGCGGCAAGAGCTCGTTCGCGGCGCGGCACTTCAAGCCGACCGAGGTGCTGTCGTCCGACTTCTGCCGCGGGCTCGTCGCCGACGACCCGAACGACCAGGCCGCCACGACGGACGCGTTCGCCGTGCTGCATCACATCGCGGGCGTGCGGCTGGCCGCCGGGCGGCTGACGGTGGTCGACGCCACGAACGTCCAGCGCGAGGCGCGCAAGCCGCTGGTCGAGCTCGCGCGCGCCCACGACCTCTTCCCCGTCGCGATCGTCCTCGACCTGCCCGAGGACGTCTGCCGCGAGCGCAACCGCGGGCGGCCGGACCGCGACTTCGGCGAGCACGTCATCCGCCACCAGCGCAGCCAGCTGCGGCGGTCGCTGCGCGGGCTGCAGCGCGAGGGCTTCCGCCGCGTCTGGCACCTCCACTCGCCGGAGGAGGTCGAGGCGGTCTCGATCGCGCGCTCGCCGCTGTGGACCGACCGGCGCGCCGAGGAGGGCCCGTTCGACGTGATCGGCGACGTCCACGGCTGCCACGAGGAGCTGGCCGAGCTGCTGGGCGAGCTGGGCTACGCACCGGACGGCACGCCGCCGCCGGGGCGGCGCGCGGTGTTCGTGGGCGACTACGTCGACCGCGGGCCGGGGTCGCCGGCCGTGCTGAGGCTCGTGATGCGGATGGTCCGCGAGGGACACGCGATCTGCCTGCCGGGAAACCACGACGTCAAGCTCGTGCGCAAGCTCAAGGGGCGCGACGTGCGGATCACCCACGGGCTGGGCGAGACGCTCGCGCAGCTGGAGGGAGAGCCGCCCGAGTTCCGCGAGAAGGTGGCGGCGTTCCTCGACGGCCTCGTGAGCCATGCCGTGCTCGACGGCGGGCGGCTGGTCGTCGCGCACGCGGGGATGAAGGAGAGCCTCCAGGGGCGGTCGTCCGGCCGCGTGCGCGAGTTCGCGCTGTACGGCGAGACGACGGGCGAGACCGACGAGTTCGGGCTGCCGGTGCGGCTGCAGTGGGCGGCGGACTACCGCGGCAGCGCGACCGTCGTCTACGGCCACACGCCGGTGGCCGAGGCCGAGTGGCTCAACAACACGATCAACATCGACACGGGCTGCGTCTTCGGCGGCTCGCTGACGGCGCTGCGCTGGCCGGAGCGCGAGCTCGTCTCGGTGCGCGCGAAGCGGACGTACTACGAGCCGGTCAAGCCGTTCCTCGATCCGGCGGAGGCGGCGCCGGGCGGGGTCGCCCCGCGGCCCGGCCACGTGCTCGACGTCTCGGACGTCGCGGGCAAGCGGATCGTGAAGACGCGGCTGGCGCGGTCGGTGACGATCCGCGAGGAGAACGCGGCGGGCGCGCTGGAGGTCATGAGCCGCTTCGCCATCGACCCGCGCTGGCTCGTCTACCTGCCGCCGGCGATGGCGCCCAGCGCGACGTCGCGGCGGCCCGACCTGCTCGAGCATCCCGAGGACGCGTTCGCCGAGCTGCGGGCCGAGGGCGTCCCGCACGTCGTGTGCGAGGAGAAGCACATGGGGTCGCGGGCGGTGGCGGTCGTGTGCCGCGATGCCTCGGTCGCGCGCGAGCGCTTCGGGGTCGACGACGGGACGACGGGCGCGATCTACACCCGGACCGGGCGGCCGTTCCTCGACGGCGCGGACGCCGAGGCGGCGCTCTCGCGGCTGCGGGCGGCGATCGAGGGCGCGGGCCTGTGGGACGAGCTCGAGAGCGGCTGGGTCGTGCTCGACTGCGAGATCCTGCCGTGGTCGGCGAAGGCGATGGACCTGCTGCGGCGGCAGTACGCGGCGGTCGGCGCCGCGGCGACCGCGGGGCTCGGCGCCTCTCTGGCGGCGCTGGAGGCCGCGGGCTCGCGCGGCTCGGAGGTCGCCCCGCTGGTGGAGCGGATGCGGCGGCGCGCGGCGCACGTGGAGTCCTACGTCGAGGCGTACCGCCAGTACGTGTGGCCGGTGGACGGCGTCGCCGACCTGCGCGTGGCGCCGTTCCACGTGCTCGCCGCCGAGAGCGGGGCGTTCGCCGACCGCGACCACACCTGGCACCTGTCGCTCTGCGACCGGCTGGTCGAGGCGGATCCCGACTGGGTCCTGCGCACCGACCGGCGCGTCGTCGACCTGACCGACACGGCGTCGCAGGAGGAGGCGACGGCGTGGTGGCTCGAGATGACCGGGCGCGGCGGCGAGGGGATGGTCGTCAAGCCGCTGTCCTTCGTCGCGACGGGCCGGCGCGGGAT
>DASVRH010000117.1:0-4288 GCA_036388715.1 Solirubrobacteraceae bacterium
GGGCCGCGCCGGCGGGCTCGCGCTGCTGGCCGGGGCCGCCGGGCTCGTCATGCGCCGGCGCCGCGACAAGCAGGCCGCCGCCGAGCCGCTGCCGCCCTCCTAGGCGGTCTCCTCGGGCACCTCGTCGACCGCGGGCATCGCCGCCAGCACGCGGTCGACGAACAGCCCCACGTTCGGCCAGTCCGCCTCGGGCACCGGCACGTGGCAGCCGCCGCCGCGCATCGCGGGCTCGATCCGCACCGTGTAGCGCCCCTTGCGGTCCGGCCCGTCGACCGACAGGTCGAGGTTGAGCACGTGGAAGCGGATGCTCTCGCTGCCGCTGAAGCCGAAGACCTCGACGACGCGCCCGTCGAAGGTCAGAAGGACGTCGTCGGCCCACACCTCGTCCACGGCTGGAATCCAACCAGAACCCGGCGACGTCGCCCTCGCCGGCGCCGTCAGGCGGTCTGGCGAACTGCCGCGGTGGTGTGCGCGGCGTCACACTGTCGAGTACGGTCCAGTTATCGGTCGATCTCGACTACATACGCGGGCTGGAGGCTAGTTGATCGCGATCTACGCAATCCGGACGGAGGGAGGGTCGGGCCACGAGCACGTCTCGGCGGTGCGCTGGCGTGACCCCGACACTTACGAAGAGGGCGAGTCGACGAGCTCCGAAGTGATTCAGTGGCTGCGCCGCGACGCCACGGCGAACCGCGCCTACGTCTGCGGCTCCTCCGGCAGCCTCACGCGCGTCGGGATCGAGGATGGCCGCCCGCCGTACCTGCGGGCGTTCGGGGAGCATGCGTGGAACGACGATCTGCTGGCGCTCCCGCGGTTCTAGCTCCGCACCAGGTCGAGCAGTAGCCGGCCGTGCCGGCGCCCCACGAAATGGGCGACCGACACGAGCGTCGTTGCCGTCATCACCAAGATGAGCGACGCGGCGAACGCCTCGGTTGCGAGCACACCGCCGGATGCGCCCATATGGATCAGAAGGAGGATCTGGCAGATCGCGAGCGTCGCGCCGTTGAGCTTGGTGAGGGGCTCCGACCGCGCGAACTCCATCTGCCGCGTCAGCCCGGTGAAGCGGATGACGGCGAACGTCACGCGAGCGGCGAAGACGAACGCCGCGAAGGCCAGCGGGATGACGTCGGCGTCAAGCAGGATGAGGAACCCGGCGATGAAGCCGAGGTCATCCATCATCGGATCGAGTGCGGCGCCGTCGGCGCGCGGCAGCGCGCCTGCTCTGTGCCCGGCGCGCGCCACGACGCCGTCGAGCGCATCGGTCGCCCACATCACGGTGGCGATCGCGACGAGAACCCATATCTCCGCGCCGACGACGGCTCCGGCGAACAACGCGACGGCCAGAACACCGCGTGAGAGGGAGAGAACGTTCGCCGCGACGAGCAGCCGCGCCGGCGCGGGCGCCGGTCGCTCGACGCGAAGCTGGATCCGCCGCTCGACGCCGACGGTGGTGGAAGCGGGCGGCATGTCAGTCCTCGGCTTTCGTCGCCACCCGAGGTGCCGCCGCCGCCTGTGCCAGCTTGGACAGCGCACGCATCCGGTCGGTGGGGGTGTCGATCATTGCGATGAGCAGATTTGCGAAGTGATAGTGGTGGGTGGCGACGAGGCGGTCGTGGAACCGGTTGAGCGACTCGCCCGAGCCTTCGTACACGCGCAGGAAGATGCGCGTGACCAAGGCCGTCAGCAGCGTGGACAGTATGCCCAGCCCGCCGGCCGCGATGCTCGCAGCGAGCGACGTCGAGTCGGGCGATCTCAAGACCAGCGCGGCGACCGCCACGATCGCCGCCAGACCGAACGAGATGCAGATCATCCCTACCGCGAAGGCCATCCTGTTCTGGCGCAGCGTCTGGTCGTAGTACCGCTTGACCTCGACCTGATGCTTGAAGAAGAGGTTCGCGGCGGTCTGCTCGTGACCTTCCTCGAACGACGTCAGGACCAACTCGTACTCGAGCGACTGGAGTTGCGCGCCGAGGTCGGCGACCCGTGCGCGCACGACGCGCAGCGTCACGAGCAGGAACAGCTCCGTGAACACCAGCGATGCGCCCAGCACCCATCGCAGGCTCGTGATCGTGTCGCCCTCCCACTCGGGCACCGACACGAAGAACACGAACGGCAGGGAACCGCAGCCGATCGTGATGAGGGTTCGCCAGAGGCGGAGCCCGGCCCGCTCCTGGGCCAGCTCGAACCGACGCTTGTTGATGCGATCGACAGTCGCGGGGTTCGTCGACGCCTGATGGTAGTCGCGCATGCTGCGCTCGTTGTCCGCGCCCGCCACGGCGTAGAACATCAGCTTGAGGGCGTGCCCCAAGCGGTTGAGGATCGCGGTCGCGGTCGGCCCGCGCCGCGAGGGGGCATGCTCCTCGCCGTCCGACGCGACGACGCGCCATAGGACCAGGGCCACGGCGACCACCGCGACGATGCCACCGAGGGCTAGGGCGACCATTTAGTGAGCGTATAGCAATCCGTGATCGCCGCGAGACCGGGGGAGGCGGACCTCTAGAGGGGAAACCCGAAGCGACCCATAGCGGCGTCCCGGCGGTAGCCGATGGCCGTCCAGAACGCCGTGGCGGTCTCGTCCGGCGCCGCCACCGCGACATCGACCCGGCGAGCTCCGCGCGCCTTCAGCCGGGCGTGGGCCTCGAGTACGAGCGCGGCGCCGATCCCCTTCAAGCGATGCTCGGGGAGTACCGCGACTCGATAGATGTGGCCACGCCAGCCGTCCCATGCCGCGATCGCGGCGCCGATCACATGGTCGCCCGTGCGCGCGACGATGAGGGCATCGCGGTCGTGGCGGCACAGGCGCTCGAGTCCGGCGTCGTCGTCGACCGTAGTCGCCCATGGGCTCCGCGCGATCTCCCACACGCTCAGGACGGCGTCGAGGTCGGATCGCCGGGCGGACCCCACTTCGACGGACTCAGCGGAGGGCGACACGCTGCCCAACGTAGCCGAGCGGGGTGGGGCCGAACGGCCCCACCCCTCGCGGCGGCGGCTAGTACACGTGCAGGTTGCGACCGCCCTCGGTGCAGACCTTTGTCACGTCGTTGAACCGGCCCCACACGGGCGAGCCGTCCGGGTTCGACCGGGCGCGGCACTCGTGCGAGAAGACCGCCCAGCCGTAGAGCCAGGGCGACGTCACCGACGGGCGGGTGCGCCCGTAGATCACGGTCAGCCTGCCCACCGGCGGGTCGGTCGACGTCGCGCCCGGGGCCCAGGCCAGGCTGTTGATGCTCTCGACGTTGCCGCACTTCTGGAACTCCTGGCCGTCGCGCATGAGCGCCCGGACGATCCCGCCGCTCGGGTTCGTGGCTCGCTCGTTGCCCCAGGCGTCCGGCGAGGTCCACGGGTTGTTGTCCACCGGCGTGTCGCTGCGGTTGGTCCGCATCACCCAGACCCACGTTAGGTAGCCGTACTTCGCCGGACCGGGGACGAGGTTCCCCTGCAGCTCGCCGGCCGACTGGTACTTGTGGTACTTCGCGTTGGTCTCGCCGATCTTGTACTGCCAGCTGTCGGGCACCGCGTCCGCGGTCCCCAGCGGGTCGATCTTGATCGTGTACGACGGGTCGCCCGCTCCGGGCGAGCAGCCACGGCCGGCGCCCTGGCTGCCGTTCTCCGGCGTCGTGCTGTACGCGTTGGTCGGCTGGTTCTGGATGTCGATGCTGCGGATGTGCCCGTACGGCACGCGACCGGGCCCGCCGTGCACGAAGTAGAGGTAGCGGACGGGGTCGGTGAGCGTCGTGATGCGCTCCTGCGCGTCGACCCACAGGGGGTAGGTCTGGTTGCAGTGGTCGCTCTCGAACGCCTGGCTGTTGCGCCACTCGTAGTCGGTGCCGGGCGACGTCGAGTTCGTGTACCGCGCGTAGGCGGACGTGCTGACCAGCCGGGCGCAGTGCGCGACCTTCTTGAAGTCGCGCGGGTTCCACGTGTCCGAGGCGGCGATCGACACACCGGTCTGCCAGGCGACGCCGCCGGCGGTCGTCACGACCTGCAGGTTGCCGTCGGACTTCAGCTGGAGCCGCGATCCGCCGCTGTAGGTGTTGGTGGCCCACACCGGGCCGCTGTTCGAGTACAGGACGAAGTTGCCGTCGAGCTGCATGACGGCGCGGTTCGCCCCGCTGCCGTAGGTGCCGCTCGACCAGAGCACCTTGCCCTCCTCGCCGTAGAGCACGAGGTTGCCGTCGCCCTGCATCCACAGGTTGTAGCGGCCGTAGTCGGCCGTGAGGTACTGGCCCGCGTACAGGGTCTCGTTCGAGCTCAGGGTGTTCGTGCCGGCGGCCGCGAGCGCGCTCGC
>DASVRH010000118.1:0-6774 GCA_036388715.1 Solirubrobacteraceae bacterium
CGTCGCCGGCCTGGCGGACGTGCTCGGGCCGGCGCTCTAGCCGAGCGGCGGGAAGTCCGGCGGGCGGCGCTCGACGAAGCTCTGCACGCCCTCGGCGAAGTCCGGTCGGGCGAACGACTCGAGCATCAGCCGGTTGGCGTCGTCGACCGACTCGGTCAGCCCGCGCTCGAGGTCGCCGTACACCTGCGCCTTCATCGCCGCCATCGAGGCGGGGGAGCAGTTGGCCGCGAGGTCGCGGGCGTAGGCGAGCGTCTCGTCGAGGACGTCCTCCTTCGCCACGACGCGGTTGACGACGCCGAGCCGCTCGGCCTCCTCGGCGAGGAAGACGCGGCCGGAGAGCAGGAGGTCGAGCGCGCGGGCCGGGCCGATGAGGCGCGGGAGGATCCACGAGCTGCCGTGCTCGGCGACGAGACCGCGGCGCGCGAACGCGGTCGTGAACTTCGCGCCCGCCGCCGCGATGCGGATGTCGGTCATCAGCGCCTGCACGAGCCCGATCCCCGCGCACGCGCCGTTGATGGCGGCGACGATCGGCTTGCGGATCGTGAGCGGGAAGGTCTGAGGCTGCCGCTCGGCCGCGGCAGCGGCGGCGTCGCCGTTCCCGCCTCCCTCGCCGCTGCTCATCGCCGACAGCGCCTCCATGTCGAACCCGGGGCAGAACCCGCGCCCGGCGCCGGTCACGACGATCACCCGCGTCTCCGGGTCGCCGTCGGCCTCGGCGAGCAGGTCGAAGTACCGCGCCTCCATCTCGTGCGTCCACGCGTTCATCCGGTCGGGCCGGTTGAGCGTCAGGACGCAGACGCCGTCGGTGACGTCGCGGAG
Source organism: Solirubrobacteraceae bacterium (assembly GCA_036388715.1). GTDB lineage: Bacteria > Actinomycetota > Thermoleophilia > Solirubrobacterales > Solirubrobacteraceae > CADCVT01. The sequence goes on from DASVRH010000118.1 coordinate 820, forward strand.
GACGAGGTCCATGGCTACTTCGGCGCCATCCGCAGCGCTCCGTCGAGGCGGATCGTCTCGCCGTTGAGCATCGGGTTCTCGACGATCTGCAGCGCGAGGCGCGCGTACTCCTCGGGGCGGCCGAGGCGCTTGGGGAAGGGCATCGTCTGGCCGAGCGCCTCGCGCGCCTCCTCGGGGAGCGCGGCGAGCAGCGGCGTGTCGAACAGGCCCGGCGCGATCGTGCAGACGCGCACGCCGACGCCGCTGAGGTCGCGCGCGGCGGGGAGCGTGAGGCCGACGACGCCGCCCTTCGACGCCGCGTAGGCGACCTGGCCGATCTGGCCGTCGAAGGCGGCGATGGAGGCGGTGTTGATGCAGACGCCGCGCTCGCCCTCCTCGTTCGGGTCGTTGCCGCTCATCTTCGAGGCCTCGTGGCGCAGCGCGTTGAACGTCCCGATCAGGTTGATCTGGATAACCTTCTCGAACATCTCGAGGTTGTGCGGGCCGCGCTTGTGGCTCGTGCGCTCGGCCCAGCCGACGCCGGCGCAGTTGACGCCGATCCGCAGGCCGTCGTCGCCGCCGGCCTCGGCCGCCGCGGCGACCGCCGCCTCGACCTCCTCGGCGTTCGTCACGTCGGCCTTCAGGAACGTCGCGCCGAGCTCCTCGGCCAGCGCGTTGCCCTTCTCTTCGTTCAGGTCGGCGATCGTCAGGGTCGCGCCCCGCTCGCCCAGCGCGCGAGCAGTGGCCTCGCCGAGGCCCGAGGCCCCGCCCATGACGATCGCGGAAGCTCCCTCGATACGCATGGCGCGGCACCTTACGGGTAGCGTGCCGCGCATGGATTCCTGGGACCTGACGACGCTCGACGTGGAAGTGCACAAGCCCTCGGTGCTGCGGTCGGACCGCGGCGCCGCGCGCGCGATCGCGATCAACCTGCCGGCCGGCGACATGCTCCAGGAGCACGAGGTCCACGAGCACGCGTACCTCGTCCTCGTCTCCGGCGAGCTCGAGATCGAGCACGACGGGGGCACGGAGTCGGCGGGCCCCGGCTACGTCGCGCACTGGGAGCCGCACGAGCGCCACGAGGTGCGCGCCAAGTCCGACAGCCGCTTCCTGCTGCTGCTCGCGCCCTGGCCCAACCCGGAGGACCGCACGACGCGGGAGTAGACCGTGGAGCAGCGCGTCAGCCTCGTCACCCTCGGGGTCGCCGACCTGGCGAGGGCGCGCCGCTTCTACGAGGCCCTCGGCTGGACCACGCGCGCGGCGCCGGACGACGACGTCGTCTTCTTCCAGACCGGCGGGATGGTCGTCGCGCTGTGGAGCCGCGAGCGGCTGGCCGAGGACAGCGGCGTCGCCGACTCCGGCGGGTGGGGCGGCGTGACCTTCGCCTACAACACGCGCACGCCCGAGGAGGTCGACGCCGTGATCGAGGAGGCCCGGGCCGCGGGCGCGCGCATCCCGCGCGAGCCGGGCGAGACGTTCTGGGGCGGCTACTCGGCCATGTTCCTCGACCCCGACGGCCACCCGTGGGAGGTCGCCCACAACCCGCGCTGGACCATCAGGGACGATGGCTCTACCCAGCTCCCTGGCTGACGCGCACGCGGAGGAGCTCGCCCGCTTCGCCGAGCTGCACCCCCGCTCGCACGAGCTGTTCGAGCGCGCGCGGGGCTCGCTGGTCAGCGGCGTGCCGATGACGTGGATGGCCAAGTGGGTGGGCGGCCACCCCGTCTACGCGGCGTCGGCGCACGGCGCGCGCGTCACCGACGTCGACGGCCACGAGTACGTCGACTTCGCCCTCGGTGACACCGGCGCGATGGCCGGCCACTCGCCGCCGCCGACGGTCGCGGCCGTGCGGCGCCGCCTCGAGGGCGACGGCGGCGCCACGCTGATGCTCCCGACCGAGGACGCCGCGTGGGTGGGGGAGGAGCTGGCGCGCCGCTTCGGCCTGCCGCTGTGGAGCTTCGCCCTGACCGCCACCGACGCGAACCGCTGGGCGCTGAGGTTGTCCCGCGCGGTGACCGGGAGGCCGTACGTCCTGGTCTTCAACCTCTGCTACCACGGCTCGGTCGACGAGACGTTCGTCACCACGGAGGGCTCGCGGCCCGGCAACGTCGGCCCGCCGGTCGACCCGACGACGACGACCCGCGTCGCCGAGTTCAACGACCTCGACGCCGTCGAGCGCCTCCTCGCCGACGAGCAGGTCGCCTGCGTCCTCGCCGAGCCGGCGCTGACGAACATCGGCATCGTCCTCCCCGAGCCCGGCTTCCTCGAAGGCCTGCGCGCCGCCTGCGATCGCACCCGCACGCTGCTCGTCGCCGACGAGACGCACACCTTCAGCGCGGGCCCGGGCGGGTGCACACGCGCGTGGGGCCTGTCCCCCGACGTCGTGACGATCGGCAAGTCGATCGCGGGCGGGATCCCGATCGGCGCCTACGGGGTCAGCGAGGCGCTCGGCGCTCGCATCGAGGCGCTCGAGGGAGCCGACCTGATCGACGTCGGCGGTGTCGGCGGGACGCTTGCCGGCAATCCGCTCAGCCTCGCCGCCGCCCGCGCCACGCTCGACGAGGTCCTGACCGACGACGCCTTCGCCCGCATGACCGAGCTCTGCGATCGCTTCGTGGCGGGGGTCCGCGGCGTGCTCGACACCGAGGGCGTCCCGTGGTCGATCGTGCAGCTGGGCGCGCGGGCCGAGCTCGCCTTCGCCCCCGACCCGCCGCGCAGCGGGGCCGAGAGCGCCGCGCTCCACGACGGCCCGCTCGAAGACTTCCTCCACCTCTTCCTGCTCAACCGTGGCGTCCTCATCACGCCGTTCCACAACATGGCGCTCATGTCGCCGGCCACGACCGAGGCCGACGTCGACCTGCACACGCGGACGTTCGCGGAGGCCGTTCGCGTGCTCCGCTAGAGCTGCACGCCCGAAAGGCAATCGTGGAAGCCGTAGCGCCGCGCGTTGCGGCCGCCCAGCGTGAGGGCGAAGCTCATACGGCGCGCCTGGCGTCGCATCTCCCGGATGTCGAGCTCCTCCGCCGCGTCGGCCGCGGCGTCGATCCGCTCCTGCGCGCGATCGATGCCGCCCACGAACGACGAGAAGAAGCGCGCGCGCTCCTTGGGGATGGCGAGGGCGGACAGCCGGCGTCTCATCCCGCGGAACGCGCGCGCGAAGTCGCGCAGCACGTCGATGGCCTCGCCGAACTGCGATTCGTCGAGCCGTTCGAACCGGCGAGCGATGCGCTCGACCTTCCGCGCGCTCGAGCGGCAGATCGCGTCACCACGGCGGATGACGGTGCCGCGCGTCAGTACGCGCCGGCGGACGAGGAACGTCGAGCGAAGCTCTGTCGCCTCGGTCTCCCAGTCGACGTCCTCCATCCCGGGCTCGCACGCCTCGCCCGCCCCGCGCACCGTCCAGGTCACGTCGCGGCCCCGCACCGTGACCGACTCGACGACGCCGGCCGTGGCGTCGGTGCTGGAGGAGACGAGCTGCGTGCCGAGTTCCGGCCGGGACGACGAGACGTTGAACGCACCGCGCGCCAGTCGGAGCGTGCGCTCCGAGCGGCCCTCGCAACCGACGCCGTCGAACGTCACCTCCCGCGACGCGGTCTCGCGGTGGGTCTCGAGCTTGGTCGCCCCGCCCGCGGGCGCAGGAAGCAGCGACAGCGTGAGGGGCGCGATGAGGAGAAGCCGACGCACGGCCCGACACGTACCCGCCACCTCGATCCGGCTACACACTTCTGGGGTCGAGGGTGCGGGCAGCCGCACCTCCCCTTAGGGGGCATTCCGCATTTCAACCGGGGTCGGGCGAGAGCACGCTTGACCCATGAACGAGAACACCCCCAAGAGCATCGCCGCCCGCGCCGGCGCATGGAGCGCGCGGAACCGCCGGAAGGCCATCCTCGGGTGGCTCGCCTTCGTCCTCATCGCGTTCGTCGTCGGCGGCGCGGTCGGGCAGAAGACGCTGACCGACGACGAGCAGGGCGCGGGCGAATCCGGCCGCGCCGAGAAGGTGCTCAACGACGCCTTCCCCGACGGCCCGAGCGAGCAGGTGCTCGTCCAGGCCTCCGACGGGAAGGTCCGCTCCGCCGCGATCCGCGACGTGCAGCACACCCTCGCCCAGGCCAAGGGCATCACCAACATCGACAAGCCCGTCCAGTCCAAGGACGGCCGCTCGGTCTACATCGAGTTCGAGACGGTCACCGAGGACGACGACGCGGCCGAGAAGGTCGTCGCGCCGATCGAGGCGGCCATCGCCAAGGTCAACGCGAAGCACCCCGACGCGCGCGTCGAGGAGTTCGGCGGCGCCAGCGCCGGCCGGGCGCTCAGCGCGAAGTTCGAGGACGACTTCAAGAAGGCCGAGAGCCTGTCGCTCCCGATCACGCTGATCATCCTCCTGCTCGCGTTCGGCGCCCTCGTCGCGGCCGCGCTGCCGGTGCTCCTTGCACTGACCAGCGTCGCGTCGGCGATCGGCCTGACCGCGGTCGCCAGCCAGTTCATGCACGTCGACGAGGCGATCTCGTCGGTGATCCTGCTGATCGGCATGGCGGTCGGCGTGGACTACGCGCTGTTCTACCTGCGCCGCGAGCGCGAGGAGCGCGCCGCCGGCCGGACCTCGCTCGAGGCGATCGACATCGCCGCCGCCACCTCAGGGCGCGCCGTCCTCGTCTCCGGCCTGACCGTGCTGACCGCGATGGCCGGCATGTTCTTCACCGGCCAGGCGACGTTCGTCTCCTTCGCCGTAGGCACGATGATCGTCGTCGCCGTGGCGATGATCGGCTCGCTCACGGTCCTGCCCGCGATGCTGTCGTGGCTCGGGCCGAAGGTGGAGAAGGGGCGGATCCCGTTCCTCTCCAAGCGGCGTGAGCGCAACCACAACGAGTCGCGCGTCTGGAACGCCATCCTCGACCGCGTCCTGGCCCGGCCGGTCGTCTCGGCCGTGACCGCGACCGCCCTCCTCATCGCGCTCGCCATCCCGGCGCTCGGGATGAAGACCGCCAACAGCGGCGTCGAGGACCTCCCGCGGGACCTCCCGATCATGCAGACCTACGACCGCCTCCAGGCCGCCTTCCCCGGCGGGCAGATCCCGGCGATCGTGGCCATCAAGGCGGACGACGTCACCAAGCCCGAGGTCCGCGACGCGATCGCGAGCCTCCGTGACGAGGCCGTCGGCTCCAAGCGGTTCGCGCCGCCGACGAGCCTGCGGGTCAGCGACGACCACACGGTCGCGTCCGTCCAGCTGCCGATCGTCGGCAACGGCACCGACACGAAGTCGAACGGGGCGCTCGAGGAGCTGCGCGACCACATCCTCCCGGCCACGGTCGGGCAGGTGGACGGCGCCGAGGCGATGGTCACCGGCATGACGGCGGAGTCCAAGGACTTCAACGACCTGATGACGTCGCGCGCGCCGATCGTGTTCGCGTTCGTCCTGGCGCTGGCCTTCGTGCTCCTCCTCACCACGTTCCGCTCGATCGTCATCGCGCTGAAGGCGATCGTGCTGAACCTCCTGTCCGTCGCCGCGGCGTACGGCGTGCTCGTCCTGGTCTTCCAGCACGGGTGGGGCGCCTCGGCGCTCGGCGTCGACGAGGCCACCCAGGGCGCGATCACCTCATGGCTGCCGATGTTCCTCTTCGTGGTGCTGTTCGGCCTGTCGATGGACTACCACGTGTTCATCCTCAGCCGGATCCGCGAGGCGTTCGACGGCGGCATGAGCACGGACGAGGCGGTCGCCCACGGGATCAAGTCGACCGCGTCGGTGGTCACGAGCGCGGCCGCGGTGATGGTCGGCGTGTTCGCGATCTTCGGGACGCTGACGTTCATCGACATGAAGCAGATGGGCGTCGGCCTCGCCGCCGCGGTCCTGATAGACGCGACGATCGTGAGGGCGGTCCTGCTGCCGGCGGCGATGAAGCTGCTCGGCGACTGGAACTGGTACCTCCCGAAGCGGCTGGAGTGGCTGCCCAAGGTCAGCCACGAGGGTCAGCCGTCGCG
>DASVRH010000119.1:0-2409 GCA_036388715.1 Solirubrobacteraceae bacterium
GACCAGCTCGTCGGCTTCCTGCGCGACGCCCTGGCCGCGCAGCTCGCGGCGCTGCCGGACGACCACTCGTCTCGCTGACCCCGTGGACGGGCTCCTCCTCGTCGACAAGCCGGCGGGGAAGACCTCGCACGACGTCGTCGCCTCGATCCGCCGCGACCTCGGTGGCCGCAAGGCGCGCCGCGTCGGGCACGCGGGCACGCTCGACCCGTTCGCGACCGGCCTGCTGCTCGTCCTCGTGGGGCGCGCGACGCGCGTGCAGCGCTTCCTGATGGCGCTGCCGAAGACCTACGAGACGGTGGCGCGCTTCGGCGCGGTGTCGACGACGGGCGATCCCGAGGGCGAGATCACCGAGACCGGCGCGCCGGTGCCCGACCCGCTCGTGCTGCCGACGGGCACGCTGCGCCAGCGCCCGCCGGCCTACAGCGCGGTGAAGGTGGGCGGGCAGCGGGCCTACAAGCTCGCACGGCAGGGGGAGGAGGTCGAGGTCCCCGAGCGCGAGGTCACGGTGTACGAGGCGCGCGAGCTGTGGCGCGAGGACCCGCGCGTCGCGATCGAGCTGCGCTGCTCGGCCGGGACGTACGTGCGCTCCTACGTGGCCGACCTGGGAGACGCCTACTGCGAGGAGCTGCGCCGCACCCGGATCGGCCCGTTCGACGTGGCCGACGCGCCCTCCGAGGTCCCGCTCGCCGACGCGCTCGCGCAGGTGATGGAGGTGCGGCGCGTCGAGGGCGAGGCGGCGCGCAAGGCGACGCACGGCGTCGCGATCGAGGGCGAGGCGCGCGACGTCGTGCTCCTCTCCGACGACGACGGGCCGATCGCGGTGGCCGAGCCGCGCGCGGGCGGCCTCCTCAAGCCGATCGTAGGCTTCAGAACCGGATGAAGATCACGCCCCTCCCCGAGGCCGAGCCCCGGCCGCGCCGCGTCGCGGTCGGGACGTTCGACGGCGTCCACCGCGGGCACCGGGAGGTGATCGGCGGCGCGGACACCGTGCTGACGTTCCATCCGCACCCCGTCAGCGTCGTCCGGCCCGACGCCGCGCCCAAGCTCCTGACGAACCTCGACCGCAAGGCCGAGCTGATCGCCGGCCTCGGCGTGGAGGAGGTCGTCGTCATCCCGTTCGACCGCGAGTTCGCCTCGCGCAGCGCCCAGGAGTTCGTCGACGACGTGCTCATCGCGCGGCTGGGCGCCGAGCGCGTCAGCGTGGGGGAGAACTTCCGCTTCGGCCACAAGGCGCAGGGCGACGCCGAGATGCTGCGCGCCGACGGGCGCTTCGAGACCCACGTGCAGCCGCTGATCGAGGTCGGCGACGAGATCGTCTCCTCGAGCCACATCCGCGGCCTCGTGCTCGGCGGCCACGTCGAGGAGGCCAACCCGCTGCTCGTCGACCCCTTCCAGGTCCGCGGCGAGGTCGTGCACGGCGACAAGCGCGGGCGCGAGCTGGGCTATCCGACGGCGAACCTCGTCCCCGACCCGCGCTACGTGACCCCCGGCCACGGCGTCTACGCCGGCCGCGCGAGCGTGGACGGCGAGCGGTGGTGGACGGCCGCCGTGAACATCGGCATCCGCCCGCAGTTCGTCACCGGCCGCGGCGAGCTGATCGAGGCCTACCTGCTCGACTTCGAGGGCGACATCTACGGTGCGGAGCTGCGAATCGACTTCCACCGGCGCCTGCGCGGCGAGCGCCGATTCGAGAGCGTCGACGCCCTCCTGGAGCAGATGGCCAAGGACGTGGAGGCCGCGGATCGCCTGCTACGGTTTCCGGCCGCATGACGCTGACCCAGGAAGCCAAGGCCGAGATCATCGCCCGCTGGGGCGCCACGCCGCAGGACACGGGCGACACGCGCGTCCAGATCGCGCTGCTGACCGCCCGCATCAACGAGCTGACCGACCACCTCCGCACGCACCGCAAGGACCATCACTCGCGGCGCGGCCTGCTGATGCTCGTCGGCAAGCGGCGGCGGCTGCTCAACTACCTGCAGCGCCATGACCTCGAGGGGTACCGCGAGCTCATCCGCGAGCTCGGCCTCCGTCGCTAGCGCCCGGCGCCGCCTTGGCCATCATCGCCCCCGGCACGCCCGCGCCCGACTTCCGGCTGCGCGACGAGCTCGGCGAGTTCTTCACCCGCGAGAACCTGCTCGGCCAGACGACGGTCCTCGTCTTCTACCCGGCCGCGTTCAGCCCGGTCTGCACGGACCAGTTCCAGATCTACGAGGAGGTCCTCGACGAGTTCGAGGCCAAGGGCGCGAAGCTCTACGGCGTCTCGTGCGACGCGATCTGGTCGCAGAAGGCCTTCAAGGAGAAGCTCGGGATCACGATCCCGCAGCTGTCGGACTTCGAGCCGAAGGGCGAGACCTCGCGCGCGCTCGGCGTCTACTTCGAGAAGGGCGGGATGCCGACCCGCGCGCTCGT
>DASVRH010000120.1:0-1985 GCA_036388715.1 Solirubrobacteraceae bacterium
GGCGCCGGGGATCGCGTCGAGCTCGTGGTCGAGGCCGGCGGCCAGGTCGCGGTGCAGCGAGCTCGTGTGGTCGTGCCCGAGCTCCATCAGCTCGGCCAGCGTCGCGGCGGGGTCGACCGCCGCGCCCTCGGCCGCGGCGACGGCGGCCGTCTCGTCCACCGCGCCGGCCAGCCGCGCGCGCCACAGCGGATGCGCGCGCACCTCGCCGATGGGCAGCGCCGACGCCGCCGTCGTGCAGGCGAGCGCGTTGAGCCGCACGAGCTTCGACCACAGCACGTCGGCCTCGCGCGCCAGCGCGTTGGCGGGGATCTCCGCGGTGCGCAGGAGGTGGACGAACGCGCCGACGTCGTCGCCGTCGGGCGCGAGCTCGATGCGGTAGGCGGGGCTCGTGTGCACGATCCGCCCGGGGGCCACGCGCTCGGCGCCGATGCGGATCGAGCCGGCCACGGCGTTGTGGCCGAAGCGCTCGCGCAGCGCGGCGAGGTGCTCGACGCCGTTGAGCAGCGGGACGACGAGCCCGGGCTCGACGCGCACGCGCCGCAGCGCGGCCTCGAGCGCGGGCGCCTTCGTCGCGATGACGAGCACGTCGACCGGCAGCTCGAGCATCGCCACCGCCCGCGGGTGCGCGACGAACTCCCCCAGCCGGACGCTCTCGACCTCGATCCCGTCGCGCGCGATCAGCTGCGCCGTCGGCTCGCGCGCCACGACGGTCGTCGGCACGCCCGAGCGCGCGAGCGCCGCGGCGACGAAGCCCCCGACCCCGCCGGGGCCGAGGACGGCCACGGACGTCATCGGATGCGGACCGTCCGCTCCGACCGCGTGTAGTGGTTCATCAGGTCGACGGCCTGGACCTCGACCGTGTACTCGCCCCGGCGCCGAGGCACCCAGGTCATCGCGCGCGTCCCGCGCCCGAGCACGCGCACGTACGAGGAGACCAGCCGACCGTCGCGCCGCACGCGCAGCGTCACGCACGAGATCTTCGAGATCGAGAAGGTCACCGTCGCGGTGCGGCCGCGGCGCGGGGCGGTGGCGCGGTGGATGGCCAGCCGCGTGCGCTCCTTCATGTAGCGGCTGAAGCGCTCCGCAGTCGAGCAGTACGGGTTCTCGCGGGTCCGGTCGCACAGCGACTGGAGGAAGTCGCGCAGCAGGCGGTGGTAGCCGAGGTCCGACTCGTTGCCGCCCGCGCTGTAGAGCGACCAGGCGCCCGTGTCGTGCGCGGGGACCTCCTGGCGCGCGCGGCGGTCGCCGGCGCGGAAGAGGGCGCGGGCCCGGTCGTCGTCGGCCGCCTCGGCGTAGTCGTAGAGCCCGACGAGCGATTGGAGGAAGCCGTTGAGCACGCGCAGGCCCGAGTCGAACGAGTAGATGAGGTAGTGGTTGCCCGCGCCGGCGCGCACGCGGACGCCGCGCGGCGGCGAGGTGCGGAAGGCCCCGAGCGCCTGCCGCGCGACGTCGAGGTACTTCGGGTCCTGGAAGTACCGCGACCCGCGGCTGAGCGCCTGCATCGCCGTGGCCTGCGCGAGCCCGCTGATCCACGGCGGCGTCCCGCCGCCGAAGCCGAAGTAGTACTCCCACGCGAGGAAGCCGCGGTTGGCGGCGAGGAAGACGAGCCGGTCGACGCCGCGGCGGAAGCGCTCGGGGCGGCAGGGCTCCTCGACGTCCTCGTCCTCGACGCACGCCTTGCCCAGCGCGTTGACCATGCCCGCCGTCCCCAGCTGCTGGATCTGCAGGCCCTGGCCGGGATACCACTGGAAGACCACGGGGTCGCCGGGGAAGACGACGCGCGTGCTCGGGCTGCCGTTGCCGCCGGTGCACGGCTTGACGCGCGGCTGCGGGCCACGCGCGCCCGGCGGGCCCTTGCGCGACCAGTGCTCGACGTTGCGCTGGAGTCCGAAGAAGAGGATCGGCAGGCGCGAGGCGGTCAGGTCGCGGCGCCGGGCGACCGTCTCGAGCTGGCCGATGACGGCGCTCAGCTCGTTGCGGCGCTG
>DASVRH010000121.1:0-3535 GCA_036388715.1 Solirubrobacteraceae bacterium
CTCGAGGAGGCGCCCAAGGCGCACCTCCCCGATCCCGAGGTGCTGCTGATCGCGATCACGGCGGCGTTCGGAGCAGGGCTCGGCGCGCTCGGCGGCTGGATCCGCGTCCGGGGCGACCGGAAGACGTAGGGCTAGGCGACCGCGGAGTTCGCGCTCTTGGCCGCGGCCAGGGCGCCGCACAGCTCGAGCACGCCGTCGGCGACCGCCTGGTCGCCCTCGAACGTCAGCCCGCCGGGCGTGCCGTTCGGGCTGAAGGCGTCGACCCACGCGCGCTCGCTGCCCGCGACGCGGGCGTCGGCGTCGCCGGCCTGCGCGCGCTCCTCGATCCGCATCCCGTCGCGGCCGACGTGCATCGCGTACACGGCGTCGCCGCCGCGGCCGGTCACGACCAGCTCGGCGGTGCCGGCCTTCGCGCGCGGCGGGACCGGCAGGCCGGTCGCCGAGCGCAGGATGGCGCCGATGTCGACGGCCTCACCGGGGCGCGGCGGGCTCCAGGCCCAGTCGTAGCCCCAGCGCGAGAGGGCGCCCACGACGGGCAGCACCTCCCTGGCCCGCTCGGTCAGCTCGTAGTCGACGCGCGGCGGCACCTCGCGGTACCGCTGGCGGGTCAGCAGCCCGTCGGCGACCATGCGGTTCAGTCGCGAGCGGAGCTGCTCGGTGGAGATCCCTGGCAGGACGCGCTGAAGCTCGACGAAGCGCCGGGGGCCACCGGCGAGGTCGCGGATGATCAGCAGCGTCCACTTGTCTCCCACGAGATCCAACGCGCGGGCGTCGGGAGACCACTGGTTGTAGGGATGCCGTTTGGGGGGCGGTGCAGCCGGCATGTGGAGCGACCATACACCGGTAGGAGGTCCGGCAGGGGAATCTTCTGGACGGTTGTTCTAGGGCTTTCGCAAGTTCTTGGACAAGTTGGCGTTCTAGGTGGCGTGGGAGACGTCATCTCGTTGGCAGAAGCGCGCGTCGCGCGGGCCCAGGGGCACGCCGCTCCGCCCCGCGCGGGTGGCGGTCGCACGCCTCGGATCACCTTCTACTTCGACCTCTCATCGCCGTTCACGTACCTCGCCGCCGAGCGCGTCGACCGGCTGTTCGGGAACCTCGTCTGGCGGCCCGTGCTGGAGGAGATCCTGCAGGCGCGGGCGCCTGAGCCGGCGGTGGCCGAGGAGCGCGCGCACGCGCTCGGGCTGCCGCTGGTGTGGCCGGAGATGGGCCCCGAGTCGGTGCGCCCCGCCATGCGCGTCGCCGCGCTGGCCGCCGAGCAGGGTCGCGCCGCGCCGTTCGTGCTGGCCGCCTCGCGGCTGGCGTTCTGCGGCGGCTTCGAGCTCGATCACCCCGAGGTGCTCGCCGAGGCGGCCGCCGCCGCGAACCTCGGGCTGGAGGAGTGCCTGCACGCCGCCGGCGACGTCGCGCGCGACGGCGCGATGGAGGCGAGCGCGCGCAAGCTGCTCGCCCACGGCGCGGATCGGCTGCCCGCCGTGCGCGTCGGGCGCCTGCTGTTCGCCGGCGAGGACCGCGTGGCCGAGGCGGCCGCCGCGGCCGCGCTGCCGGCCGCCATGCGCGCCGTCTAGCGGCGCGGCGCCGCTCCTTTCGGGACAATCCCCGCTTATGCGGCAGCGCCGGCTGCGCGACCTCTGCGACCGACTCGGCCCGCGGTACCCGCGGGCGGCGCTCGTCGTCGTCTTCCTCTTCTCCTACCTCGTCGGCTTCGCCGGCATCGGGCTGCTGAGCCTGTACGAGGACATGTCGACCGGCGAGTTCCTCCAGATCCTGCTGGCGACGGTGGTCCTGGTCGTTCTCGAGAACCTCGCGGCGACGACCTACGCCTTCCGGCTCGTGCGCCCGGCCGACCCATGGCTGCGCGGCGACCGGTCGCCCTCGGCTTCCGTGGCGGCGTGGAAGGCGCTGGCGAACCTGCCGCTCGACTTCTTCGCGGGCGGGCGCTGGATGGCGGCGCTGCTGAACGTGCTGCCGATCTCGATCCTCGTCACGTGGATCCTCGACCTGCCGCTGACCTCGTTCCTGCTCGTGAGCCTCGGCACCGCCGTCGTGCTGCTCTACGGCTTCCTGTTCCGGTTCTTCGCCCTGGAGCTCGCGCTGCGGCCCGTGCTGGATGCCGCGTCGTGCGACGTGCCCGACGGGGCGGCGCTGGGCGGGACGCGCGTGCCGCTCGGGTGGAAGCTGTTCGTCGCGCTGCCGGCGATCAACATCGTGACCGGCGTCGCCGCCACCGGCCTGTCCTCGGATCCCTCCGGGCTGGAGGACCTCGGCCTCGACGTGCTGGTGGCGGTCGGCGTCGCGTTCTCCATCTCGCTGGGGTTGACGGTGCTGCTGACGCGGTCGGTGCTCGACCAGATCCATGCGCTGCGGCGGGCGACGGGCGACGTCACCGCGGGTGGTCTGGACACCCGGGTGCCGGTGCTGACCACGGACGAGACCGGCGACCTCGCGGCCTCGTTCAACGCGATGGTGTCCGGGCTGCGCGAGCGCGAGCGGATGCGCGAGGCGTTCGGCGCGTTCGTCGATCCGCAGGTCGTCGAGCGCGTGCTGTCGGAGGGGACGACGAAGCTCGAGGGCGAGGAGGTCGACGTCACGGTGATCTTCGTCGACATCCGCGGGTTCACGACGCTGGCCGAGCGGGCGGGGGCGGAGGAGGTCGTGCAGCGGCTGAACGACTTCTACGGGCGCGTCGTTCCCGTGCTGGAGCGCCACGGCGGGCACGCGAACAAGTTCGTCGGGGACGGGCTTCTTGGCGTCTTCGGCGCGCCGCAGCGTTTTGGTGACCACGCCGACCGGGCGGTGCTGGCCTCGCTGGACATTCTGAGAACCGTCCGCGAGGCCTACGGCGACGGCGGTCTGCGGATCGGGATCGGGGTGAACTCTGGTCGGGTGCTCGCCGGCACGATCGGGGGCGGCGGGCACGTCGAGTTCACGGTCATCGGCGACGCGGTGAACACCGCGTACCGAGTCGAGGAGCTGACGCGGCTGACGGGTGACGACGTGCTCGTCACGGAGGCGACGCGGGCGTTGCTCACGCTGCCGTTCTGCGGGTTCGTCGAGCGGCCGACGATGGCGTTGAAGGGGAAGTCCGAGCGGGTGCGGCTGTACGCGCCTGCTGACGCGGCGGCGCCGGCCGCCACGGCGTAGCCTCCGGTCGCATGACGACCGAGACCTCCGCGGCCACGCTGCACGGCGGGCACCTGCTGGCGAAGCGGCTGAAGGCCCACGGCGTGACGAAGCTCTTCACGCTGTCGGGCGGGCACCTGTTCTCGATCTACGACGGGTGCCGCGAGGAGGGCATCGACATCGTCGACACGCGCCACGAGCAGGCGGCGGCCTTCGCCGCCGAGGGGTGGGCGAAGGTGACGCGCGAGCCGGGCGTCTGCGCGCTGACCGCGGGACCCGGTGTGACCAACGGCATGAGCGCGATGGCCAGCGCGCAGCAGAACAACTCGCCGATGGTCGTGCTCGGCGGGCGCGCCCCGGCGATGCGGTGGGGGCAGGGCTCGCTGCAGGAGATCGACCACGTGCCGTTCGTGCG
>DASVRH010000122.1:0-5981 GCA_036388715.1 Solirubrobacteraceae bacterium
GCGCCGAGAACCGCGAGCGGGCCGGCGTCGCGGCGGGCGACGACATCGAGGTCGGCCTCGAGCTCGACACCGAGCCGCGGACCGTCGAGGCCCCGCCGGACCTCCTCGCCGCGCTGGAGCCGCACCCCGAGGCCCTGCGCTTCTTCGACGGCCTCAGCCCCAGTCAGCGGCAGTGGTTCGTGCTGTCCGTCGAGGGCGCGAAGACGGACGAGACGCGGCAGCGGCGGATCGCGAAGGCGGTCGCGATGCTCCGCGAGGGCCGCAAGCGCTAGCGGTCAGGGTGACGGGGCGGACCGGCGCACGACCGTGCGCAGCGCGATGCGCGTGTCGGTCTGCACCACGTTGCCCTTGGCCTTCAGGAGCCGGATGAGCTTGTCGAGCTCGGCGATGTCGGCGACGGTCACGCGCAGCGTGTAGTCGAACGGCCCGGTCACGTGCGCGCAGTCGTCGACGACGTCGAGCCCGTGGACGAGCGGCTCGAAGCGCTCCGGCGGGGTGCCCTCGCGCAGGCGGACGTCGATGAGCGCCGTGAGCTTGCGGCCCGCGGCGGCCGGGTCGACGATCGCCGTGTAGCCGGCGAGGATGCCGCGGCGCTCGAGCCGGCGGACGCGGTCCGCGGTGGCGTTCGGGCTCAGCCCGACGTCGGCCGCCAGCTCGCGGAAGTTCACGCGCGCGTTGCGCTGGAGGGCGAGGATGATCTCACGGTCGGTTTCGTCCAAGACGGCGATCATCGCGGCGAAAGCACTGGGTGTCCAGAGTTTTGCGCGGTCGCGCGCCGTCTCGGCCGCGCGTTCCACATGGCCTCGTCCGTCGTCGTAGCGCGGATCGAGTCGCCCGCCTCATCGCGCGGCCTGCGCGACCTCGTCCGGGCGCAGCGCCCCCGCCTCGGTCACGATCGACGTCACGAGCCCCGCCGGGGTGACGTCGAAGGCGTAGTTCGCGGCGTCCGCGGCGTCCGGCGCGACGCGGCGGCCCCCGAGCGCCGTCACCTCCTCGGGCGCGCGCTCCTCGATCACGATCGCCTCGCCGCTCGGCGTCGCGACGTCGACGGTGGACAGCGGCGCGACGACGTGGAACGGGATGCCGTGGTGCGCGCACAGCACGGCGAGCCCGTACGTCCCGATCTTGTTCGCGACGTCGCCGTTCGCGGCGATCCGGTCGGCGCCGACCATCACGCGGTCGACGAGCCCGCGGGCCATGACCGACGCCGCCATCGAGTCGGTGATGAGCCGGTAGGGCGCGCCCGCCCGCCCCAGCTCCCACGACGTCAGCCGCGCGCCCTGCAGCAGCGGCCGCGTCTCGTCGACCCACACGAGCTCCACCTTGCCCGCCTCCCACCCGGCGACGATGACCGCGCCCGCCGTCCCGCGCGCGCCGGTGACCAGCGGGCCGGTGTTGCAGTGCGTCAGCACCCGCTCGCCCTCCCCGAAGAGCGGCAGCCCGTGGCGGACGAGCTCGTCGTCGCAGCGCGCCTGCTCGGCCGCGATCGCGCTCGCCTCGGCCACCAGGTCGCGCCCGTCGTCGCGGGCCGACCGCATCCGCTCGATCGCCCAGTGCAGGTTCACCGCGGTCGGGCGGGTCGCGCCGAGCAGCGACGCGGCGCGGTCGAAGTCGCCGGGCTCGGCCAACGCGAGCCCACACGCCGCCGCGATGCCGATCGCCGGCGCGCCGCGCACGGCCAGCCGGCGGATCGCGTCGGCCACCTCCTCGGGCGTCGTGCAGTCCAGCCGGCGCTCCTCGCCGGGCAGCAGCGTCTGGTCGAGCAGCCGCAGCGACGTCCCCGTGAACTCGATCGGGCGCACGACTGCATGTTCGCAACCCGTAGGCTCGGCGCGTGCCGCCGGAGCGCCCCATCCTGCTGCTCGGCGACGGAGACCTCGCCGAGGAGGTCCGCGGCGCGCTCGAGGCGCTCGACGCCGACGTCGTCCGCCTCGTCAAGCCCACGCAGCGCGAGCTGGCCGAGGTGTTCGAGCGCGGCTCCGTCGAGCGGGCCGTCGTCGTCTCCGGCGACGACGCCTTCGCGCTGCGCACCGCCCTGATGGTCAGAGACGCGGACGCCGACGTCGAGCTGCTGATCACCTACTTCGACCCGACGACCGCCGACGAGCTGTGCGAGCGCATCGGGCACTGCCGCGTCGTCTCGATGGCCGACATCGTCGCGCCCACGCTCGCGGGGCCCTGCCTCGACGAGGACGTCGGCGCGATCGAGCGCCGCGACGGCCGGACGGTCGGCCTCAAGGCCGGCGGCGATGAGCTCGAAGAGGTCGACCTCGACGTCCCCGACCGCAAGCGCACCCACGCGCTCGTCACGGCGCTGCTCAAGCCCTACGACAAGAGCGCCGCGCTCATGTTCTACGGCGCCCTGGGCCTGCTCGCCATCCTGCTCGTCGAGACGGCGACGGCCGCCGTCGTGCTGCCGCAGAACGTCGTCGACGCGTTCTACGGCGCGTCGAAGACGCTCGTCACCGTCGACCCGAACGACAAGGTCTCGGGCGGACCGGGCTGGTACAAGACGTTCGTCGCGGTCCTCATGCTCCTCGCGCTCGTGTTCGAGGCGTTCTTCACGGCGGGGATCGTCAACCGGCTGATCGACCGCCGGCTCACCGGCCTCTGGGGCCGTCGCGCGGTGCCGCGGCGCGACCACGTCATCGTCGTCGGGATGGGGCAGGTCGGCCTGCGGCTCGCGCTGCTGCTGCGCGAGTGCGGCGCCGCGGTCGTCGCCGTCGACGACCGGGAGGAGGGCGAGAACGTCGGCCAGGCGCGCGAGGCCGGGCTGCCGGTGGTGATCGGGCGCGGCGCGGACCCGTCGCTGCTGCGCCGCCTCTCGCTCGACCGCGCGATCGCGCTGGCCGCCGTCACCGCCGACGACCTCGAGAACCTCTCGATCGGGATGGCCGCGCTGTCGCTGCACGACGACCTGCGCGTGGTGCTGCGCGTCGGCGACGGCCGCCTGGCCAACGAGACGCGCTCGCTGTTCAAGCTCGGGCCGGTCCGCGACGTCCACCGCATCGCCGCCGCGCTGATCGCCGCGCAGGCCACGGGCTCGAAGGCGACGAGCGTCGTCTGCCGCGACGAGCACACCCACCTCGTGCACGAGGACGGCCGGGTGGAAGAGGCGGCGATCGCCGCCGCCACCTGAGCGAAACGCGGAAAACCCGGGGCGTCCAGAGTTTCCCGCGGTCGGGCCGCCGCCGTGCCGCGAAAACCACGACACCGTTGCCACACGTGTGCGGGGGCCGCACGGTCGCCCCATGCACCGCGCCATCGCCTGCCTCACGGCCCTCGCCGCGCTGACCCTCGCCGCCCCGGCCGCGGCCGAGGACCTCTGCGTGGACGTCACCGGCTGCTCGGCCCCGAACACGTTCACCGGCTTCCAGGAGGCGCTCGACGCGGCCGACGCCGACGGCGACTCCGACGTCGTGCACCTCGGTCCGTTCACGTACCAGCGCTCGAACGGCAGCGGCTTCACCTACCAGGACGGCGGTCCGATCGAGATCGCGGGCGACCCGGGCGGCGGGACCGTGATCGCGCCGGGGAGCGGACCGTCGCTGTGGGTGTCCGACACGGGGACGGGTTCGAGCGTGCACGACCTCACGATCCAGGTCGGCGCGCACTCCGCCCTGCGGACCGACGCCGACGCGCACGACGTAGACGTCGTCGACGTCACCAACACGACGATCCTCAAGCAGGGGGTCGACCTGATCGACGGGGCCTCGCTGCGTGACGCGACGGTCGTCATGGCCGGGACCGGGAAGACGGGGATCGTCGTCGAGGACGTCGGCAGCGACATCTCCGACGTCACGATCGAGGGCGTCTCCTACGGCATCGAGGTCGAGGGCTTCGGCGCGGCCATCGAGCGCGTCCGGATCGCCTCCGCCCGCGACGGCATCGTGATGGGGGCCGCCGGGACGATCCGCGAGTGCGTCCTCGAGATCGGTGACGAGGGGTCGCATCCGGCGGGCGTCGACGCCGCGGCGTCCGTCGCCGTCTCCGACTGCACGATGGTCGGATCCGGCATCGGCTACGCGATCTCCGCGACCTCCTCGAGCTTCGACACGGTCGTCGAGGCGACGGGCATCGTGGCGCGCGGGTTCGGCCAGACCTTCGACCTGAACGGGGGGAGCGGCGTGGACGCCGACGTCGACGTCTCGTGGTCGAACCTCGTCGCGGAGGCGGACGCGTACGGCGACGCCGCGGACCTGCACGTCGGCGACGGCGTGCGCTTCGACGCGGACGCCGGGTTCCTCGACGAGGACGGCGGCGACTACCACCTGCGCGAGGGCTCGCCGCTGGTCGACGCCGGCGACCCCGATCCGGCGTTCCCGGTGGACTTCGATCTCGACGGCGCCGACCGTCTCTTCGACGGAGACGGCGACGGGACGGCGCGGATCGACGTCGGCGCGTACGAGCGCCAGTCGGCGCCCACGGCGGAGGGCCTGGGGCCGGAGGAGCCCGGGCCCGAGGATCCCGGGGCCGGCCCGCCGCCCGCCGGCCCGCCCGCGACCCCGGCCGCCGGCACGCCGCCGCCCGTCCTCGCGCCCCCGCGCCGCCCCGTGATCAGCGGGCTCAGCGTGCGGCGCCGCGTGGCCCGGCTCTCGGTCGACATGCCGGCGCGCGTCGCGCTGCGCGTCTTCCGCGAGCGTCGCGGCACGCGGCGCGGCGGTCGCTGCGGGCCCCGGCGCCGGCGGGCCGCTCGGTGCACGCGGTCGGTGCTGGTCAAGCGCGTGACGACGCAGGCGGCGCAGGCCGGCCGGGTGAGGGTGCGGCTCGGGCGGATCGGGAAGGGCCGGTATCGCGTCGAGGCCGTCGCGACCGCCGGGCAGGCCCGCTCGGCGCGGGTGACCAGCCGCTTCCGGGTGGCGGGCTGATGCGGCGCCTCCTCGTCGTCGCGGCCCTCGCCGCGCTCGCCGCCCCGGCCGCCGCGCGGGCCGAGGACCTCTGCGTCGCGCCGAAGGCCGGCTGCACCGCGCCGAACACGTTCTTCGACCTCCAGGACGCGCTCGACGACGCCGCCTCCGACCCCGACGCCGACCGCGTCCTCCTCGCCGCGGGCCTGCACGCGAGCGCGACGGGCTTCGTCTACGACGACTCGGCCGACGTCGAGGTCGCGGGCGACCCGGCGGGCGGCACCGTGCTCGGCGGCGGCGCCGACACGATCCTCGACATCCCGAGCGCGGGGCCGGACTCGCGGATCCATCACCTCGAGGTCGACCAGAGCGGCCACTACGGCATCAGGAGCGACGCCGACCTCGACCACGTCAGCGTCGTGCGCGAGGAGGACGACCCCGGCCTGGACCGCGGGATCGTGCTGGTCGGTGGCGCGGACCTGCACGACGCGGACGTGTTCATGGCCCACCTGAACGGATCGGGCCAGGGCATCGAGATCGAGGCGGCGGGCTCGCGCGTGACCGACGTGACCGTCGACGCCGACCAGGGCATCCGCAACGACGGGTTCGCCACGACGATCGAGCGCGTCCACCTCACCGTCACCGAGCGGGGCATCGCGATGTACGGCTCGGGCAGCGTCCGCGACTGCGCGATCTTCATGCGCGACATGGAGGGCGCGATCCCCGAGGGCTTCGTCGCGTACGACTCGGGGACGGTCGCCCTCGACGGCTGCTCGATCTTCGCCGCCGACGGCTACGGCGCCGGTGTCACGGTCTTCGACGGCGGCGGGCAGTCGTCGCTCGACGCGACCGGGCTCGTGGTACGGGGCTTCTTCGCGCCGATCTCGCACGGCGACGGAGCGGAGGCGGACATCAGGTACTCCGACTTCGACACCGAGGCGATGTGGACCGGGACCGGCGGCTCGCTGGTCGTCGGCCCGGGCGTCGACTACCACGAGGATCCGGGCTGGGTCGACGAGGAGCACGGCGACCTGCGGCTGCGCGGCGACTCGCCGCTGATCGACCGCGGCGACCCCGCTCCCGGCCCGCCGGCGTGGGAGCTCGACGTCGACCGCCTCGACCGCAGCATCGACG
>DASVRH010000123.1:0-5684 GCA_036388715.1 Solirubrobacteraceae bacterium
GAGCTCGGCGGAGAGCCGGTCGAGCCACCAGTCGCGGTCGCTCTCCAGCACGACGAAGCTCTCCCCGCTCACGAGGGCGGGGCGCAGGCCGGACAACCGGTCGTCGGCGCCCGCGGCGGCGAGGAGCCCGCGGCCGCCGCCGGTCAGCGCGAGCGGCGAGCCCTCGGGCATGCGGGGCGGGCGCTCGGAGTCGCAGAAGACGACCGCGCGCAGCCCGTCGCCGCGCGCCTCGAGCTCGGCCGCGAGCGCGTCGCACATCGCGAGCGGCTTGGCGGCGGAGGCGAGGAGCACGCGGTCGACCTCGCCGCCGGCGCGGCGGATCCCCTGCCGGGTGAGGACGAAGCCGAGGTCGCCGAGCGCCACGCGCAGCTGCTCGAGGCGGGCCGCCGCCTCGTCCGAGCCCTCGGCGCGAAGGCAGCGCAGCGCGTAGTCCTCGAGCAGGACGACCCAGTCGTCGATCGTCAGCTCGGCCCGGAAGCGCTCACCGCGCGGCGCCCCAGTCGGCGGTGGCTCTCCGACGTGGCGCAGCCATTTCAGCCCGGCCTCGGCGAGCCGCGGCTGGCGCTTGGCGAACTCGCCCCACGAGAGCGCGGCGCCCGCCGCGGTGCGCCGCTCGCGCAGGCGCTCGAGCAGCCAGGCCGTCAGGCCGGCGTCGCGGTCGGCGAGCGTCCGCTCGAAGCGCTCGTGGCGCTCGTCGAGCCACTCGCGCTCGCTGCGCAGCGGCGTGCAGAGCTGGACGAGCTCCTGGTAGGGCGCGAGGTGGCCCTCGCGGACGACGGCGGGCGTGGGGATGAAGAAGTCCTCGTCCTCGAGCAGCTCGCGGTAGAGGGCGGCCTCCGCCGTCGTCAGATCCTGCGGGCTCGTCGCCGTCAGGCCGACGACGTGCTCGGGCTCGAGCTCGGCGAGCACCGGGCGCAGGAGCGCGCCCCACAGCGACACGAGGTGGTGGCACTCGTCGAGCACGACGACGCGGGCGCCGGCCTCGCGCAGCGCCGTCAGCCTCGCGCGCGCCGTGCCCGACAGCAGCTCCTCCGGCGGCAGGTCGGGCACGCGACCCTCGGCAGCGTCGCGCTTGAGGCGGGCGACCAGCGCCCGCACCTCGCGCTCGCGCAGCTCGAGCGGCTTCTCCGACCAGGCGGCGACCTCGGCCGCCACCTCGTCGAGCGTCTGGCCCGTCGCCTGCGCGCGCTCGGCCGCCCAGTGGCGCGCGGCGGCCTCGCGCAGCATCCCCTCGGGATCGTCGGCGCGGCACAGCGCCTGGTAGGTGAGGAGGTGGACGTCCTCGCTGACGCCGCCGAACAGCTCCTGGCGCTCCTGCCACTGGCGCTGGATCGTCTGCGACGGGCAGAGCACGACGGCCGGCACGCCCAGGCGGCGCACGATCTCCAGGCCGATGAGCGTCTTGCCCGAGCCGGGAGGCGCGACCAGCAGCGTCCGCCGCTCGCCCGCCGCGCGGTCGGCCTCGAAGGCCTCGAGGCAGAGCTCCTGGTAGTGGCGCCAGTCGCCCGCGAAGCGCCAGCCGGCGAGGGTCAAGAGGGGTCGTCGACCGGCGGGAAGCGCTCGGCGAGGACGCCGCAGAGCTCGCGCGGGTCGGCGAAGACCGCGTCGGCGCCCAGAGCGGACCGGCGCTCGTCGTCGAGCGCCTCCCACGCGTGACCGCCGACGGCCACGAACGGCGGCTCGGTCAGCTCGCGGAGCATCCGCACGGCCTCGGCCGCGGCGTCGAGGTTGTGCGCGACCGCGGTCGACAGCGCGACGAGGTCGGGGCGTTCGTCGTCGACGAGCGCGGCGAGGTCCGGGGCGGGCGTGGCGGCGCCGAGCGCGAGGACCTCCCAGCCCTCGCCCTCGAGGAAGTCGGCGACCATCTGCGCGCCCAGCGCGTGCAGCTCGCCCGGCGTGCAGGCCACGACGGCGAGGCGCCCGCTGCTCGGCGGCACCCGGATCCGCGACGCCAGCGCGCCGAGGATCCCCTGCGAGATCGCGACGGCGTGGTGCTCGTGGGCGACCGTCAGCTCGCCGGCCGCCCAGCGCTCCCCCACCTCCGTCAGCGCCGGCGCGATCACCTCGAGGTAGACGTCGGGAACGGCGAGCCCGTCGTCGACGGCCTGCTCGATCAGCCATCGCGCGCGCGTCGCATCGCCCGCCATCAGCGCGGCGAGGAAGTCGTCGCGAAGGGTCGTCGTGGTCACAGTCCGAGCGCGTGCTCGACCCGGGCCTGGAGCTCCGGGTCGGGTACTGCCGTCGACCCCATGGTCGCACGCGAGGTCTCCGGCCGGCCGAAGTTGAACAGCGCGAGGTCGAAGGCGTCGAGCGGGACGTCGGCCTCGGCGGCGAGGTCCGCCGCGCGGCGCTCCATCAGGAAGCGCTCGCCGATCCCGAAGACGCGCTTCGCGGCGATGACCGCCGCGTCGGTCGCCTCGCCGAGCTGGAGGTCGGGCGGCGAGACGTCGACGAGCCCGAGCCGGCCGAGCGACACGAGGAGCTCGAAGCGCCCCGCGCGGTGGAACCCGGGCAGCGAGAGCCGCTCGAAGACGCGCTGGAAGCGCCGCTCCGCCGTCCAGTTGTCGTCGCCGCTGAGCGCCGCCGCCTGCGACCCGCCGTGGCGCGCCGACCAGCCGCGGTAGGCCGCGAGCGTGCGCGTCGGCTGCTTCGGGTCGACGGTGGTCCGCGGCCCGAGGACCGCGCCCTCGCCGAGCGGCGGGACCTCGCCCGTCGCCCACGGCACGCGCGCCTCGCGGATCGTCGCGAAGGGATCGTCGGAGGAGGCCAGCGGCGACAGGTGGGCGATGAGGAAGGCGAGCCAGAGCGACTCCTCGAGGTCGTCCGCGAGCGCGGCCTCCGCGTACAACCCGGGCGGATCGACCGCGAGCTCGGCCAGGCGGGCGGTGGCGAACGCCAGCTCCGCCGCCAGCCGGCGCGCGTCGCCGGAAGCCTTCAGCCCCGGGACGAGCTCGCTCTCGTAGCCGTCCTCCACCGCGCGCGCCATCCGCTTGACGACGACGCCCGACGCGCTCGACCGCGGCCGCGACGCCGACCCCGTCCGGGAAGGGGCGGACCGGGGCCGGGCGGCCGCCTTGGGCTCCGGCTTGTTGCAGATCCGGCAGTTCTGGAGGAAGCGGCCGTGCCGGCAGAACTCGGGCATCGCGCCCTAGCTTCGCAGGCGGTCGAGGCCGCCGAGGAAGAGGCGCGTCGCGAAGTCGGCCGCCGACTCCGGATCGGGGGGATCGTGCTCGACCATCCGCACCCCGATCTCGAACCCGACGCCGACCATCGCCGCCGCGCAGTACTCGACGTCGACGCCCGGCATCAGCCCGGCCGCGACGGCCGCGTCGAGGTCCTCGACCAGCTCGTCGACGCCGGCCCCGATGCCCGGCGTGTTGAACAGCGTCCGGATCGTCCCCGAGTTGCGCCGGGTCAGCTCGAACGTCACGGGGTCCTCGGCGACGGCCTGGAAGTACGCCCGGTAGCCGCCGTGGACGAAGGCCTCGAGCGTCGTCGCCCCCGCGCGGCCCGCGCGCGTCCGCTCGCGCACGCGCTCGGCCGACTCCTCGAGCAGCGCGCGGAACACCGCCTCCTTGTCCGGGAAGTAGTTGTAGAACGTCCCGGCGGCGAGGTCGGTCGCGCGCACGATGTCGCGCACCGTCGCCGCCCCGTAGCCCATGTCGGCGAAGACCTCCCGCGCCCCGCGCAGGATCGCGGCCCGGTTGGCCTGCTTGGTCTGCTCGCGCTTGCCGACGGCGGGCGCCATGCTCACGCGGGGACGGTCTCCTTGGTGGTGTCCACGACGGGCGGCACCTGGAGGGCGTACCCGGAAGCCGCGGCCCGACGCGCGCCCTCGCGCCGCTCGATCGCCAGCTTGTAGAGGTACTCGTCGAAGTCGACCTGGATCGTGTGGCGCTTCGAGCTGACGTAGCGCTTGCGCATCGCCTCCATGTCGTCGGCGATGTGCGCGCGCATCGCCTCGGGCGAGGGCAGGTGGTACTCGCCGCGCAGGTAGGCGGCGATCCACTGCCCCTGCGCCTCGGCGAGCGGCATGATCGCGCCGAGCGGCTGGAGCAGCCCGACGAACGCGAGGTTCGGGACCTCGGGCTTGAAGACGCGCCAGAAC
Organism: Solirubrobacteraceae bacterium; assembly: GCA_036388715.1. Taxonomy (GTDB): domain Bacteria; phylum Actinomycetota; class Thermoleophilia; order Solirubrobacterales; family Solirubrobacteraceae; genus CADCVT01. Next base: position 4,109 of record DASVRH010000123.1, read on the forward strand.
AGCTCGATGCGGTTGTCGGGCGCGGCGATGAACGTCTCGTCGAAGAACGGGAACGTGATCTTGTAGCCCGTGCAGTAGATGACGACGTCCGCCGGCACGCGCGTGCCGTCGGTGAACTCGACCTCGCGGGCGTGCAGGCGCGCGATGTTCGGCTTCGGCGTGACCTTGCCGTGCTGGATGCGGTCGTGGATGCGCCCCGAGATCGTCGGGTGCGCCTGGCCCATCCGGTGGTCGGGCTTGGGCAGGCCGAACTTCTCGGGCCGCCCGACGTGCAGCGTCACGATGCGCTCGAGCATCCGCGCGCCGATCGCCATCGGGACGCGCGGGTTCGTGGCCAGCGTGTCGAGTGGCCGGCCGAAGAGGTACTTGGGCACGATCCACGCGCCGCGGCGCGCGGCGAGGTACGTGTTGGCCGCGACCTCGGAGGACTCGACCGAGATGTCCATCGCGCTGTTGCCCATGCCCAGCACGACGACGTTCTTGCCGGCCAGCGCCTCGTTGTCGACGTAGTCGTGAGCGTGCATCTGCTCGCCCTCGAAGGTGTCCGCCCCCGGGAACGCCGGCTCGGGCCAGCGCTTGTCCCAGTGGTGGCCGTTGGCCACGAGCAGCATGTCGTAGCGCTCGGTCCCGCCCCGCTGCGACGCGACCTCCCACGACCCGTCGGGCAGGCGCTCGGCGCGCTCGACGCCGTTCTCGAACCGGATGCGATCGCGGAAGCCGAAGTGGTCGACGTAGTCGTCGAAGTACTTCGCGATCTGGTCGTGCCGCGGGAAGTCCGGATAGGACTCGGGCATCGGGAAGTCCGAGTACTGCATTCGCTCGCGCGAGGTGTTGATGTGGAGGAACCGGTACGCGGCCGACATCCCGTTCTTGTTGCCGAACACCCAGTTGCCGCCGACGCGGTCGGACGTCTCGTAGACGTCGAAGTCGAGCCCCCGCTCGTGAAGGCCCTTGGCGGCGGCGATGCCGGAGGACCCGGCGCCGATGACGGCGGTGCGCGGCGTGCGTGTCATGCGATCCCTCTCCACAAAGTTGACGCAGGCGTCATCTTAGCGCGGTGTAGCGTTCCCCTCCATGTCCCGCCTTCGCGCCGCAGCGCTGGTCGTCGCGCTGCTCCTCGTCGCCGCCTCGCCGGCCTCCGCAAGCCGCCAGACCGAATGTGATCCGTTCGCCGAACGGGCCTGCCTCATGCCGTTCCCCAACGACATGAACCTCACCGTCCTCGACCGGTCGACCCCGACGCAGCGACGCGTGAAGCTGCCGCCCGCGGCGATGATCCGCAACAAGGACGGCGTCGCCGCCGACACGACGGAGTGGAACCGCGCCGACGGCTTCAGCCCGGGGCAGTCGCTCGTCGTGCGCGTCCCGGGTCTCACCAGCGAGCGAGCGGCGCGGCGCTCGAAGCTGACGCCGGTGACCGACCTCGCGCGCTACCGCGACCGCCGCGCCTCGCTCGTCGTCATCAACGCGCGGACGTTCGAGCGCCAGCTCGTGTGGGCCGAGGTCGACGTGAACAACGCGCCGGCCGGCCAGCGGATGCTGATCATCCGGCCGGGCAAGAACTTCGAGGAGGGCC
>DASVRH010000124.1:0-7513 GCA_036388715.1 Solirubrobacteraceae bacterium
CCTCGGTCACGCTGCACTCGATGCGGATGCTCGGCATCGACGAGGACAAGGTCAACGTGAACGGCGGCGCCGTCGCGCTCGGCCACCCGATCGGCGCCTCCGGCGCGCGGATCCTCGGCGCGCTCGTGCACGAGCTGCGCCGGCGCGGCGGCGGGTACGGCATGGCGGCCATCTGCTCGGGCGGCGGGCAGGGCGACGCCGTGCTCATCAAGGTGTGACGGCGGGAGTGCCGCGCGCCGCGGCGTTCTTCGACCTCGACAAGACGCTCATGGCCGGCTCGTCCGCCTACCAGTTCGGGCGGGCGAGCTACGAGGCGGGGCTGATCTCGCGCCGCCGCCTCGCCCGCGGCGCGTGGGACAACGTCAGGTTCCGCCTCACCGGCACGACCGACGAGGCGACCGACGCGCTGCGCGAGCAGATCTTCGCCTCGATCCGCGACACGCGGGTCGTCGACCTCCAGCGCCTCGCGCCGCGCGTGCTCGCCGGCGTGCTGCCGCGGATCTACCCGCAGATGCTCGAGGTCGCCTGGGGCCACCAGGACGAGGGGCGCGCCGTCTACATCGTCACCGCCGCCTCGCACGAGCTGGCCGAGATGCTCGCGCACGTGCTCTCGTTCGACGGCGGGATCGGCGCGCGCTCGGAGGTCGTCGACGGCCGCTACACCGGCCGCCCGCACGGGCCGTTCACCTACCGCGAGGGCAAGGCCGAGGCGATCCGCGCCCTGGCGGACAACGAGGGCATCTCGCTGCCCGACTCCTACGCCTACAGCGACAGCGAGTCCGACCTGCCCATGCTCCGCGCCGTCGGCCACCCCGTGGCCGTCAACCCCGACGCCGAGCTGTTCCGCATCGCGCGGGCCGAGGGGTGGGACGTCCTGCGCTTCGAGCGACTCGGCCGGCGGCTGAAGATCGTGGTCGCCGCGTTCGCCATGGCGGCGGCCGGGGGGTTCGGGCGCGAGGTGGCCGCGCGGCGCCGGTGAGACTGTGACCGACGTCATGTAAGCGACGACTCACAACGCTATGTTGTGAGTCATGACTTACAACGACAATCGACGGTCCCCTGGATGGACCCTCGCGGTCGTCTCGGCCGCGCTCTTCATGGTCACGCTCGACAACCTCGTCGTCACGACGGCGCTGCCGAGCATCCGCGCCGACCTCGGCGCGACGATCGAGGACCTGGAGTGGACGGTCAACGCCTACACGTTGTCGTTCGCCGTCCTCCTGCTCACCGGCGCCGCGCTCGGCGACCGGTTCGGCCGGCGCCGGATGTTCGTCCTCGGCGTCAGCGGCTTCACGCTCGCCAGCGCGGCGGCGGCGCTCGCGCCGTCGACCGCGACGCTCATCGCCGCGCGCGGGCTCCAGGGGGCGGCCGCGGCGATGGTCGCCCCGCTCACGCTCACCCTCCTCTCCGAGGCGTTCCCGTCGGAGAAGCGCGGCGTGGCGCTCGGCGTCTGGTCGGGGATCTCCGGCCTCGGCGTGGCCATCGGGCCGCTCGTCGGCGGCGCCGTCGTCGAGGGGCTCAGCTGGCAGTGGATCTTCTGGCTGAACGTGCCGGTCGGGCTGCTGCTGGTCCCGATCGCCCGCCGCCGGCTCGCCGAGTCGCGCGGACCGTCGCGCGGCCTCGACCTCGGCGGCGTCGCGCTCGCCTCCGCGGGCCTGCTCGGCGTGACCTACGCCATCGTGCGCGGCAACGCGCTCGGCTGGGGGACGCCGGAGATCCTCGTCCCGCTCGCCGCCGGCGTGCTGCTGCTCGCCGCGTTCGTCGCCTACGAGGCCCGCGCGAAGGAGCCGGTGCTGCCGCTGCGCTTCTTCCGCACGCGCGGCTTCGCCGCCACCAGCGGCGTGTCGCTGGCGATGTCGTTCGGCATCTTCGGTTCGATCTTCCTGCTCGCCCAGTTCTTCCAGGTCGTGCAGGGCTACTCGCCGGTCGAGGCCGGGCTACGGACGCTCCCGTGGACCGGGATGCCGATGCTGGTCGCCCCGATCGCCGGGATGCTGTCGGACCGCATCGGCAGCCGGCCGCTCATGTCCGCCGGCCTCGGCCTCCAGGCGGTCGCCGTCGTGTGGCTCGGCCAGACGATGAGCGTCGGCCAGGCCTACTCCGAGGTCGTGATCCCGTTCATCCTCGGCGGGGCGGGCATGGCGCTCGTCTTCGCGCCCGCCGCGAACGCGATCCTGCGCGCCGTCAAGCCGGAGGAGGCCGGGCAGGCGTCCGGCGCCAACAACGCGATCCGCGAGCTGGGCGGCGTGATGGGCGTCGCCGTGCTCGCCGCGGTGTTCACCGCCAACGGCGGCTACGAGAGCCCGCAGGCGTTCGTCGACGGCGTGGTCCCCGCCATGTACGTGGGCGCCGCGGTGCTCGCCGCGGGCGCGCTCGTGGCCCTCCTGATCCCCGGGATCAGGAGCGAGGAGCGCGCTTCTTCCGTCGCCGTTCCGGCGACGGCTTAGGCGCCCCGTTGCGCCGCGCCGCGCCGAGCGCGCGGCGCAGCGTGACGGTGCTGCCCGTCGGCCGCTGCTCCACCGCGACGTCGTCCATCAGCGCGCGCATGAGCGGCAGCCCGCGCCCGCGGTCCTCGGACACGCTCTCGCGCCAGCCGCCGCGGTCGCGGACCGCGATCACGACGGCCCCGTCGTCGCGCGAGAGCTCGACGTCGAAGGGCTCGGGGGAGAGGCCGTAGGCGTGCTCGATCGCGTTCTGGCAGGCCTCGTTCGTGGCCATGGTGATGTCGTGGATCTCCTGGTCGGCGGCGCCCACCTCCGACAGCCAGCGGCGCAGCGCGTCGCGGAACGAGGCCAGTGCCGCCGGCTCGCCGACGAGCTCGACCGCGAGCCGCTCGCCGAGCGACATCTCCGCCTGCACGACGACCAGGGTCACGTCGTCGTTCGAGCCCTCCGGGCCCAGGGTGCCCTCGAGGATCCGCTCGCACATCGCGTCCGGCGCCTGCCCGGCCGACCCGCGGAACGCCTTGTCCAGCCGCGCGATGCCCTCGTCGATCAGCTGGTCGCGCTGCTCGACGAGGCCGTCGGTGTAGAGCACGAGCGCCTCGCCGGGCTCGAGCTGCGCCGTCGCCTCGCTGTAGCCCGGCACGTCGAGCGCGCCGAGCGGCACCGACAGCGACTCCTTCAGCGAGCGCGTCGCGCCGTCGGCGCCGAGGACGAGGGCGGGGGGATGGCCCGCGTTCGCGTAGGTCACGCGGCCGGTGGCCGGCTCGAGCACGAGCACGAGCGCCGTCGCCATCGAGTCCCACGCCAGCGACAGCAGGAAGCGGTTCAGCCGCTCGAGCGCCGTGGCCGGCGACGCGCCGTCCAGCGCGTAGGCGCGCAGCGCGCTGCGCAGCTGACCCATCATCGCCGCGGCGTCGACGCCGCGCCCCGCGACGTCGCCGATCACCAGCGCGACGCGGCCGCCGGGCAGCGCGACGGTGTCGTACCAGTCGCCGCCGACGCGGGTCCCGGCGCCGCCGGCGAAGTACCGCGCCGCCATCGTCAGGCCGGGCACGGTGGGGAGCGTCTCGGGCAGCAGCGCGCGCTGGAGCTCCTCGGCGATGCCGTGCTGGCGCTCGAAGAAGCGGACGCGCTCGATGGCCAGCGCGGCCCGGTCGGCGGCGAGCTGGAGAAGGTCGACGTCGTCCTCGGAGAACTGGCGCGGGAAGAGCGTCCCGACCTGGAGCGCGCCGATCGGCCTGCCGTCGACGAGCAGCGGCACGCCGAGCAGCGAGCGCACCGCGGCGCCGAGCGGGTGGTCGGCGAGGCCCGGCTCGCGCGACGTGTCGTCGACCACGACCGCCCTGCGCTCGAGCAGGATGCGCGCGGTCAGCGCGGACTCGATCCCGGCGCCGTGCTGCTCGACGTACGTCGCCGCCTCGCCCGCCGCCTGGACGACGACCTGGCCCTCCTCGCCCTCGCCGAGCATCACCGCGGCGCCGTCGACCCCGAGCACGTCGGTGATCCGCGCGAGCAGCTCGCGCAGGAGGTCGGCCAGGGCGAGCGGCGCCAGCGCGGCGTCGGTGATCTGGCGCATCGCCTCCTGGCGCCGGGCGGTCGCCTCGGCCTCGGCGCGCGCGACCTGCTCGCGGATGAGCTGCTCGCGCGCCTTCTCGGCCTTGCGCCGCTCGCGCAGGTCCTGCACCTGGACGAGCAGCGCGCGCAGCCCACCGTCCTCGTCACGTGCGACGGAGAACGACAGGCACGAGTCGACGTTCTCCCCGCGCGCGTCGACCAGCCGCAGGTCGACGTCGTAGCGCCCGCTGCGCCCGCGCAGCAGGTCGCGGCGCTGGCCCGCGTCCTTGCCCACGTCGTCGGCGTGCAGCAGCGTCTCGAACGGGCGCCCGAGCAGCCCGCCCTCGCGGATCCCGAGCATCTCGCAGAGCGAGCGGTTGACCTGCTGGACCGTCGCGGTCTCGTCGAGCCGCGCCATGCCGATCGGCGCGAAGTCGAACGTCGCGCGCAGCAGCTCCTCGGAGCGGCGGACCTGCCGCGTCGCCTCGTAGAGCTCGAGGAAGACCTGGACCTTCGCGCGCAGCAGCTGCGGGTCGTAGGGCTTGAAGACGTAGTCGACGGCGCCCGTCTCGTAGCCGCGGAAGACGTGGTGGCGCTCCTTCGAGATCGCCGTCACGAAGATGATCGGGATCGTCCGCGTCTTCTCGCGGCGCTTGATGTACTCGGCCGTCTCGAAGCCGTCGAGCTCCGGCATCTGGACGTCGAGCAGGATCAGCGCGAACTCGTCGTGCAGCAGCGACCGCAGCGCCTCCTGGCCGGACGTCGCGGTCACCAGGCGGCACGGCAGCGGGGCCAGCACCGCCTCGAGCGCGAGCAGGTTCTCCGGCCGGTCGTCGACCAGCAGCACCGCCGGGAGGGTGGAGCGGGGCATCAGACGACCTCCGGCACGAGCCCGGCGAGGTGGCCGGCGATGTTCTCGAGCGCCAGCACCGCGTCGGGCTCGAGCGCCGCGAGCGCGGCGCGCGGCATCTCCGGGCGCTCCGAGGTCGCCGGGTCCTGCACGACCGTGTAGCCGCCGCGGCGGGCGATCTCGGTCAGCCCGCGCGCCCCGTCCTCGTTGGCGCCGGTCAGCACGACGCCGATCGCCCGCGAGCCGAACTCCTCGGCCACCGACTCGAAGAGCACGTCGATCGACGGCCGGCTGAACTGCACGAGGTCGTCGCACGAGACCTCGACGCAGGCGTCCTCGACGAGCATGTGGTAGCCCGCCGGCGCCACGATCACCTGGCCGGGGATGAGCGGTCCCTTGTCCTCGCCGTCGACGACGGGCAGCCCGCTGCGCCGGGCGAGCAGCTCGGGCAGCAGCCCCTGGTCGTCGCTCGGGCTGCGGTGCTGCGCCACGACCACGGGCGCGCCGAAGCCGGGCCCGAGTCCCTCGAGGACCGTTCCGATGGCGTGCAGGCCTCCCCAGGAGGCGCCGATGGCGACGATGTCGTAGCCACTCATCTCTTCCGGCGATACAGCTTCTCACCCGCGTCGATGAGTTCGTAGCGGTCCTCGTGGCTGGCGACCACCGACTCCTTGTGTCCGAGGGCGAGGACGCCGAAGCGGACGAGGCTCGAGAGGAACAGATCGTGCACGCGCTCCTGCAGCGGCCGCGCGAAGTAGATCATCACGTTGCGGCACACGATCAGGTGGAAGTCGTTGAAGACCGCGTCCTGGGCGAGGTTGTGCTGGGCGAACACCGTGCCGTCGACCAGCGAGCGCGCGAACTCGGCGCGGCCGTCGCGCACGCTGAAGTAGCGGTCGAGCCCGCCGACGCCGCCGGCGCGCTCGTAGTTCTCGGCGTAGCGGTCGATCTTCTCCAGCTCGAACGTCCCGCGCCGCGCCGTGGCGAGCACGTCGTCGTTCATGTCGGTGGCGTAGATCCGCACGCGGTCGAGCAGGCCGGCCTCGGCGAGCACGATCGCGATCGAGTAGGTCTCCTCGCCCGTCGAGCAGCCGGCGTTCCAGATGCGCGCGTACGGATACGTGCGCATGATCGGGACGATCTTCTCGCGCAGCGCGCGGAAGAACCCCGGGTCGCGGAACATCTCGGTGACGTTGATCGAGAGGTCGCGCAGCAGGCGGTCCATGACCTGCGGGTCGTGCAGCACCCGCTCCTGGAGCCCGGAGATCGTCTGCACGCCCTCCTCCATCGCCCGGCGCCACAGCCGGCGCCGCAGCGACGCCCTCGCGTAGCCGCGGAAGTCGTAGCTGTAGCGCCGGTAGACGGCCTCCAGCAGGAGGTCGACCTCGATCCGCTCGGATTCGTCGGGCACTTACCGATACAGCCAGACGCGCATCAGCGAGAGGAGCTGCTCGACGTCGACGGGCTTCGTGATGTAGTCCGAAGCGCCCGACTCGATGCTCTTCTCGCGGTCGCCCTTCATGGCCTTGGCCGTCAGCGCGATGATCGGCAGGTTCTCGAGCTCGGGGATCTTGCGGACGGCGCGCGTGGTCTCGTAGCCGTCCATCTCCGGCATCATCACGTCCATCAGGATCAGGTCGACGGCGCTGTCCTCGTCGAGCTGCTCGAGCGCCTCGCGGCCGTTCTCGGCGAAGCGGACGGTCATGCCTCGCGCCTCGAGCGCGCTGGTCAGCGCGAACACGTTGCGCACGTCGTCGTCGACGATCAGCACGGTGCGGCCCTGGAGCACGGCGTCGGCCTGGTGCATGCTCTCCAGCCGGCGGCGGTCCTCGTCGCGCAGCGACGACTCTGGCCGGTGGAGGTGCAGCGACGTCTCGGCCAGCAGCCGCTCGGGCGAGCCCGCGTCCTTGACGATGATCGTCTCGGCGTAGCGCTGGAGCTTCGTCTCGTCGCGCCGGGTCAGGGCCTTGCCGGTGTGGATGATCACCGGCGTGTCGCGGTGGCGCTCGTCGCCCTTGATCGCCTCGAGCAGCTGGAAGCCCTGCGTCTTCGGCAGCTTGAGGTCGAGCACGATGCAGTCGAACACGCGGCGCTCGAGCTCGCTCTGCGCCTCCTCGCTGGAGGCCGCCTGCGTGACCTCGATCCCCTCGCCGCTGACCAGCTCGCAGACCGCCTTGCGCTCGGTGTCGTCGTCCTCCACGACGAGCAGGTGGCGCGTCGGGCGGTCGAGGAACGAGACGAGGTCGCCGAGGGCGGAGCCCAGCTCGGCCGCGTCCGCCGGCCGCTCGAGGTACGCGGCCGCGCCGCAGCGCAGCGCGTCCTGCCGTCCCTCGGGCGCGCCGATGGCGATGACCGGCAGGTGCCGGGTGCGCGGCTCCTGCTTGAGCGCCTGGAGCAGGCGCCCCTCGGCGTCGACGTCGAGCAGCACCGCGTCGGGGCCGTACTCGTGCGCGAGGCCCATCGCGGCGGGACCGCCGCGGGCCAGCACGGCCTTGAACCCGCGCTCGCGCGCGAGGTCGGCCGAGCCCTTGCCCGCCGCCTCGCTCGGGTCGACCACGAGCAGCACGCGGTCGCCGGCCACGAGGTCCTCGCGGTCGTCGATGGGCTGGGCCAGCGAGGGCGCGTCGACGGCGAGCGCGGCCGGCATCCCGCCGTCGCCGTCGCC
>DASVRH010000125.1:0-1632 GCA_036388715.1 Solirubrobacteraceae bacterium
CAGCACGCCGGGCAGGAACGGCAGCGGGTCGCGCAGCGCCGCGCCCGACACGGCGTCGCAGCCGCGCGCGAAGCGCAGCCAGGCCCCGAGCCCGACCCCGTGGGCCCGCGCGGCACGGACGTCGTAGCTCGGCTGCACCCAGCGCGCCCCGGGCCGGGCGGGGCGCACCGGCGGCCGCGGCGCCCCGACCCGGTCGGCGAAGAAGATCGCCGGGATGTTCAGCCCGGCGACGGCGGCGAGGTGGTGCCAGAGCGTGAAGCGCGGGTTGATCTCGAGCAGCCACAGCCGGCCGTCGTCGTCGCGCTTGAAGTCGACCTTCGCCACGCCGCGCACGCCCAGTCGCTCGATCACCTCGCGGCCGAGGCGCTCGACGTCCTCGGCGGCCGTCAGCTCGAGGGCGCTCGAGTGCCCGTACCGCGCCGGCAGCGTCCGGATCTTGCGCCCCATGAAGCCGGCGACCAGCGAGCCCTCCGCGTCGACGTAGGCGTGGTAGCTCTCCATCCGCGTCTCCGGGCCCGGGATCGCCTCCTGGGCGAGCACCTCGATCCCCGCCTCGGCCATCCGCGGCCAGAGCGCGTCGAGCTCGTCGGCGGTCTCCACCCGCACGGCCTTGGCCGACGGCTCCACCTGCTTCCAGACGTCCGCGTCGCGCACGAGCGGCTTGACGACGATCGGCAGGCGCAGGTCGAGGTCGCGCGGCGTCGCGGCGCGCGGGTCGAGCTCCTGCGAGCGCGGCACCGGCAGCTCGAGCCGCGCAGCCAGCCGCGCGAAGCCCGCCTTGTCGACGGTGTCCTCGATCAGCTGCGCGTCGGCGAGCAGGAAGAGGGCGTGCCCCTCGAGCTTCGCGCGGTGGCGGGAGATCGCGACGAGGTCGCCGTCGGTCTGCGGGAAGAGGACAGGGGGGACGTGCTGACGGCGCGCGTACTCGAGCACGACGTCGGCCACGCCCTCGTGCTCGCGCCAGTTGTCGCGCCAGCGCAGCCGCTCGACGACGTGGCGCGACAGGCGGGCCGGCGCGTAGGGCTCGGCGAAGAGCGCGGAGCGGATCCCGGCGAGCGCGAGCGCCTGCACGAGATCGACGTCGCCCATGACGACGGCGATCGCGTCGGAGCCTTCGGTCTTGTCACGCAACGGCGGGGTTGGCATTCTCGGCTTGTGCTGCACAACACGTACGAAGGGCAGAACTGCTCCGTCGCGCGCGCCCTCGAGGTCATCGGCGAGCGCTGGACGATCCTGATCCTGAGGGACGCCTTTCTCGGCGTGCGCCGGTTCGACGACTTCCAGCGCAGCCTCGGCGTCGCCCGCAACGTGCTGAACACGCGCCTGCAGCGCCTCGTCGAGACCGGCCTGCTCGAGCGCCGCCCGTACCAGGAGCGCCCCGCCCGGTACGAGTACCGGCTCACCGACAGGGGCCGCGAGCTGTGGCCCGCGCTCGTCGCGCTCATGCAGTGGGGCGACCGCTGGCTGAGCACCGACGGCCCGCCCACGCTCGTCCTGCACCGCGAGTGCGGCGGCGCGATCACCGGCCGCCGCACGTGCGACCGCTGCGGGGCCGAGCTCGACGTGCGCGACGTCGAGGCCGTGCGCGAGGCCGCGCCGCTCGGGGTCTAGAGCCTCTCGCGGCGCGCCGGC
>DASVRH010000126.1:0-4521 GCA_036388715.1 Solirubrobacteraceae bacterium
CGCCGGTTGCGGACGGCATCGGAGTCAGGACCGCCGCCGCGGCCGCCGCCACCGCCCGGGCGCGCGCCGACCGGCCGGCTGGGCCGGGCAACACGGGTACGGGGCTCGTCACCCTCGTCGAAGAAGGCCATTCGGATGCAAGTTTGCCGTCAGGGACGGGTTCCCTTCCCATCCTGGCAGGCTGGTCGGTCCCTGTAGCGAAACGACGTACACGGTGGATACCGCCCACACCATGGAGGTCGAGCCCTCGGGAGAGCTCGTGCTCGAGCGATACCGGCTCATCCGGCGCCTCGGCGCGGGCGGCTTCGGCACGGTCTGGCTGGCCCACGACGAGCGCCTCGACCGGGCCGTCGCGATCAAGAAGGTCCCGCTCGAGGGGGGCGAGTCGCCGCGCGCCGAGCGCGAGGCCCTGGCCGCCGCGCGGCTCGGCCACGCCGGGATCGTCGCGCTCTACGAGGCCGGGCGCGACGACGAGGCCTTCTACCTCGTCTCCGAGCTGGTCCGCGGCAGCACGCTCGGCGACCTGGAGCGCGAGGGCGCGCTGTCGGACCTCGACGTCGTCCGCATCGGCGCCGCGCTGTGCGACGCGCTCGAGCACGCGCACGCCCGCGGCGTCATCCACCGCGACGTCAAGCCGGCCAACGTCATGGTGCCCGAGGACGGCGGGGGGCCGAAGCTCACCGACTTCGGAATCGCGCGGCTGGCCGACGCCGCCGCGCTGACGCGGACGGGCGACATCGTGGGGACGATCGCCTACATGGCCCCCGAGCAGGCCGAGGGGCGGCGGACGACGGGCGCAGCCGACCTCTACTCGCTGGCGCTCGTGCTCTACGAGGCGCTGAGCGGGACGAACCCCGTGCGCGCGGACAGCCCGGGCGCGACCGCGCGCCGCGTCGGGATGCGGCTGCCGCCCCTGCGCCGCCTGCGCCGGGACCTGCCGCCCGCGCTGTGCGAGGCGCTCGACGTCGCGCTCGATCCGGAGCCCGAGCACCGCGGGACGATCGCCGGCCTGCGCGAGGCGCTGGCCGCGGCCGAGCCGTACGTCGACGACGAGCCCGGCGTGGTCGAGGCCGGCCCGGTGGAGGCGCTCGCCGAGCGGACGCGCGTGTGGAGAGAGGACCTCGTCGAGCGGCGCCGCGACCCTTCGCCGCCTCCGCCTCGACACCCGGAAGCGTGGGAAGGCGAGCCACGGGGGCGGGTCGTGGCCGCGACACTCCCCGGCCGGATCCTCGCCGGCGCGGCCGCCGGCGGGCTGGCCGCCTGGGCCCTCTCAGAGCTTCCCGTCGACATGACCGCGGGCGGGGAGCTGCCGCCCGTGGACGTGTTGCCCGTGGCGGCCGCCGCCGCCGTGCTCGTCGCCCTTCTGCCGCGCCTCGGCTGGCTCGTCGCGTTCGTGGCCCTGCTCGCCGCGCTCGGTCCCGAGACGGTGTCGCTCGTCGTCGCGGCCGCCGCGGTGCCCGTGATCGTGCTCGTCCCGCGCCAGGGAACGCTGTGGTCGCTGCCCGCCGCCGCGCCGCTGCTCGACCTCGTCAGCCTCGGTGGCGCCTATCCCGCGCTCGCCGGCCAGGCCCGCACCGCGACGGCGCGGGCGGCGCTCGGCGCGCTGGGCTTCTGGTGGCTGACGCTCGCGCCGATCGTGACGCGGGCCGACCCCGACCTCGACCGCCTCGCCGAGCCCGGCATCGCCGCGCTGGCCGCGCTGTGGGGGGTGGCCGCCGCCGTGCTCCCGCTCGCCGTGCGCGGACGGAACCTCGCCGTCGACGTCGTGGCGGCGACCGTCTGGGCCGCGGGCCTCGCCGCGGCCACGGGGGCGATCGCCGAGGCGCTGCGCTACGTGGAGCCCGGCGGGACCGTCCCGGCGGCGATCCTGGCCGGGGCGACGGCGGTGGTCTGCGCCGCCTTTCGCGGAGGGGCGGACCGCGTAGAGTGACGGGCCGGCCGCCGGGTACAGCGGCCCTTCCACCATGTCCGTTCTCAGGAGCCTCGAGAGCAAGATCGCCGACCTCGTCGAGGGGACTTTCGGCCGCGTGTTCCGGTCGGAGGTCCGGCCGGTCGAGCTCGCCCGCGGCCTGGCCAAGGAGATGGACCAGCACAAGACGGTCTCGGTCTCGCGCACGTACGTGCCGAACGAGTACGTCGTCTGGCTCTCGCCGGACGACCGGCGCCGCTTCGACGACGTCGAGCACGAGATCGCCGAGGAGCTGGGCGCCTACCTGCTCGAGCACGCGCGCCAGGAGAAGCTCGCGCTCGTCTCGCGCCCGCAGGTGACGTTCAAGACCGACGACGCGCTCAACCTCGGGGAGTTCGGCATCCAGGCGCGGATGGTCCGCGCGTCGCAGGACGGGGCCGAGCCCGAGCCCGTGCAAGGCGACCACGGGCACACGATGGTCTACTCGACGTCCGACCGCCTGCGCGCGGACCTCGACGAGCCGAAGGGCCCTCAGCCGACCGGCCGGGCGATGCTGCTGGCCGAGGGCAAGCGGATGGTCGTGTCGAGCGCCGGCGCCTCGATCGGCCGCAGCCGCGACTGCGACGTCGTCCTGGCCGACCCGAACGTCTCGCGCAAGCACGCCGAGCTGCGCCCGGACGGGCGCGGGGGCTGGCAGGTGCGCGACCTGGGCTCGACGAACGGTGTGAAGGTGAACGGGCGCAAGATCGACGGGCCGACCGCGCTCGAGTCGGGCGACCGCCTGGCGCTGGGCACCGCCGACGTCCGGTTCGTCGTGGAGTAGCCCGTGGCGCTCGAGCCGGTCTCCGTCGCCCTCAAGTTCGGCTTCCTCGCCGTCCTCTACCTCTTCCTGCTCTGGGTCGCCCGCAGCGCGCTCAAGGACCTGCGCCGCGGCCACAGCGCGCAGCTCGCGGCGGTGCCCGCCGACGCGACCGGGCTGCACTCCGCCGTCGGCCGCGACGCGCTGCTCGTCGTCGAGAGCGCGCCCGGCCACGACAGCGGCTCGCGCTACGACGTCGGCAACGGGGCCACGCTCGGCCGCGGCGACGTCGAGATCGTGCTCGAGGATCCCTTCGCCTCGTCGCAGCACGCGCGCATCGAGCGCCAGGGCGGCGCCGTCGTGCTCGAGGACCTCGGCTCCACGAACGGGACCTACCTCAACGAGGAGCTCCTGCGCGGCCCGCAGCCGCTGCACACGGGCGACCGGATCCGGATCGGCGACTCCGTCTTCGTGTTCCACGGCTGATGCTGAGGGTCGCCGAGGAGTTCCACGGCTCGCACACGGGTCGCCAGCGGAGGGCCAACGAGGACTCGCTGTACTCGCGCACGCCGGTGTTCGCCGTCGCCGACGGGATGGGCGGCGCGCAGGCCGGCGAGATCGCGTCGCGGATGGCGGTCGAGATCCTCGGCGCGGCGAGCGTGCCCGACGCCGACTTCGAGGGCTGGCTCGCCGAGGTGGTGCAGGAGGCCAACGAGCGGATCCACGCGCGCTCGCGCGAGGACTCGAGCCACGCGGGCATGGGCACGACGATGACCGTCCTTCTCGTCGGCGGCGACGAGGTGACCATCGGCCACGTGGGCGACTCGCGCGCCTACCGCCTGCGCGACGGCGAGCTCGAGCGCCTCACCGACGACCACTCGCTCGTCGAGGAGCTGCGCCGCCAGGGCCGGCTGACCGAGCAGGAGGCCGACGAGCACCCGCAGCGCTCGATCATCACGCGCGCGCTCGGGCCCGAGGGCCACGTCGACGTCGACACGCGCACGCTGCGCGCGCGCGACGGTGACGTGTTCCTGATCTGCAGCGACGGCCTGACGACGATGCTCAAGGAGGGCCACATCGCCGAGACGCTGAGCGGCGCGCCAACCTTGCGCGACGCCGGCGAGCGCCTCATCGACGCCGCGAACGACGCGGGCGGGCGCGACAACATCACGGTGATCCTCGTGCGCGTCGAGGACGTGCGGGGCGCCGCGGCGCACGACGAGCAGGCGACCTCGGTGGGCGACGACGCGCTGCGCACGAGCGACGTGCAGGCGGCCCTCGAGGCGCAGGAGCGCAGCGGCGGCGGGGCAACGGCGGCGACGATGGCGCCCGCGAGGGTCGAGAGCCACGACCCGACGCCGTCGTCGCGGCGGCTCGAGCCCGTCCGCCCCCGCGAGCCGCCGCGCCCGCCGGCGAAGCGCCGCGGCCCGTGGCGCAAGCGCCTGGTCGTGGCCACGCTCGTGCTCGCCTTCCTCGTCGTCCCGGTCGGCATCGGCGTGCTCACCGCGCTGCGCGCCGTGTACTTCATCGGCTCCGACGAGCAGGGGTACGTGACGGTGTACCGCGGCGTCCCGTGGGAGCTGCCGCTCGGCCTCGACCTGTACCAGGTGAACTACACGTCGCCCGTGACGCGCGGGCTCGTGCCCGAGCGCCGGCGCGAGACGCTGCTCGACCACTCGCTGCGCTCGCGCGACGACGCCTACGACATCGTCGGCAGGCTCGAGCGCGGGCAGATCGACGCGGAGTCGATCGAGTGAGCGCCCGCAACCGCGAGCTCTTCGCGCTCATCCCGGCGTCGCTGCTCGTGACCGCC
>DASVRH010000127.1:0-7323 GCA_036388715.1 Solirubrobacteraceae bacterium
AGCTCGACCACGACGGCCACACCATCGCGGGCCAGGTCCGCGACCCGCACGGCGGCACCATCGACTTCTTCGGCTGGCTCGGCCTCGCGGCCGCCATCGAGGAGCTGGCGGAGCGACCGAAGGCGGCCTAGCGACCCCGCCGGGCCGCGTACGCCTCCGCCTGGCGGCGCACGAGCCGGACGAGGTCGCCGAGCGCGATGTTGGCGTCGGTCAGGTGCAGCCCCCACTGCGGCGTCGGGGAGGGCGTGAAGTCGGGTGCCCCGCCGACCGGCGTGATCTTCAAGAAGCTCGCGCGCGCCTCGCGCGCGCAGCGCGCGCGGTAGGCCCGCGTGGCGACCCACGGCGTCGCGGCCGTCGGCTGCTGGACGCCGAGCAGGGTGATGCCGGTGGCGATCAGCGTCCCGGGCGCGAACGGCTCGCTCGGGTAGACGGTCTCGACCACGGCCGGCCCGCCCAGCAGCCGCGCGGGGTTCGTGCAGACCACCTTCGAGCCCGTCGGCGACCGGCCGAAGAGGGAGTCGGGCGGCGGCGTCTCGTCGTAGGTGGAGAAGGCGACGACGCACCCGAGCTGGCGCGCGCTGCGGCACGGGAGGAAGCCGTTGAACTCCCCCTCGACGACGTTGCCGCCGAGCAGGAGCGCCGAGACGATCCGCCGCTGGACGCGGCCGCCGCCGTCGATGTCGCTCTTGATCAGGTCGCGGAGGCGGAAGGTGCCCTGCGAATGGCCGATGAGCACGACGCCGCGGCCCTTGTTGTGACGCCGCAGGTAGGCCCGCCACGCCTCGCGGACGTCGGCCTGGGCGATGTCGCGGGTCCGCGCGCCGCGCGGGCCGCTGGGCGCGCCGATGCTCGCCACCGTCCGCTGCCGGTACACCGGCGCGAAGACGCGGCAGACCTGGTTGAACCGCGCGGCCTGGTAGAGCGCGATCGAGCGGATCTCCGGGTCCACGCGCTTGTTCGCGTACTCGGTCGGCTGGTCGCTGACCGTCGGGTACACGTAGAAGCAGTCGATCTTCCGCGCGGCCCGGCCCGGGCGCTGGACGCCCAGACGGTCGCGAGTGGGCGAGAAGACCGTGGTCGTCAGCGACGCGTCGCAGACGTCCTTCTGGCCCGGCGAGCACAGCCACTTCACGCGCGCGTCGGCGGCGCCCGGCAGAGCGAGGAGGACGGCGATCGTGAAGACGGCGGCGGACAGCGATCTCATGTGCGCTCCTTCAGCAGCAGCTCGGCGACACGGAGGTCTACGGGCGTCGTGACCTTCAGGTTCTCACGCGGCGCCTCGACGACGCGCACGCGCCCGCCCGCCGCCTCGACCAGCGATGCGTCGTCGGTCGCCGCGGCGAGGACGTCGTCGGGCTGCGCCATCGCGGCCTCGAGCGCCTCGCGGCGGAAGACCTGCGGCGTCTGCACCGCCCACAGGCGCGAGCGGTCGAGCGTGCGGGCCACGACGTGATCGGGGCCCGCCTCCTTCGTCGTGTCGGTGACGGGGGCGGCGGCGATCGCCGCGTCCGCGCCCTCGACCGCGGCGAGGCAGCGCTCCATCAGCTCGGGCGTGACGAGCGGCCGCGCCGCGTCGTGGACGAGGACGACATCCCCGCCCTCCCCTGCCGCCGCGAGCGCGTTGCGGACCGAGTGCGAGCGCTCCGCCCCGCCCTCGACCGCGACGACGCCCTCGGGCGCCTCGAAGCCCGGCGGCAGGGCGACGACGATCCGCTCGATCGCCGGCACCGCGCGCAGCGCCTCCAGCGACCACTCGAGCATCGGGCGCCCCGCAACGACGACGAGCGCCTTGGGTCCCTCCGACCCAAGGCGCTCGCCCATTCCTGCAGCTACGACGAGTGCGACGGCTACTTCGCCGCGACCACCTTCGCGCCGGCGCTCTCGGCCAGCAGATCGTCGAGGTAGAGCTCGGCCTCCTCCTCGTCCTTCTCGAGCGCGTACATCAGCTCGGAGGCGAGGATCTTCTTGGCGCGGGTGAACATCTGCTTCTCACCCGTCGACAGGCCCTTCTCGTGCTCGCGGATCGCCAGGTTCCGCACGACCTCGGCCAGCTCCAGGATGTCGCCGGTCTTGATCTTGTCGCGGTTGTGCTTGAACCGGCGGTTCCAGTTCTTGGGCATCTCGGACACGTCGTCCTTGAGGACGCCGAGCACCTTCTTGATCGCGTCCTCGTCGATGATCCGGCGAAGACCCGCCTTGCCGGCGTTCTCGCAGGGGACCATGACGGTCATGTCGTTGTGCAGGATCTTGATGGTGAGGTACTGCCGCTCCTCGCCGAGGACCTTCTTGGCCTCCTTCTTGACGACCCGGCCTGCCCCGTGGTGGGGGTAGACGACGGAGTCACCGATCTGGAAGTCGATGCACTCGGGCTCGGGGAGAAGGTCCTCGTCGAGAATCTCGATGTCAGCTGCTGCGTCGGGAATGGTTGGTCCTCCTAGTCGTGGCGCACCGGATTGTTGCGCGGCCGCCAGCTTGTGTCACGTTTGCAGATACCGGTCCACGAGATTGATCTCCTGGAGCCGTCGCAGGCCCTCGCGGATGTCCTTGGCGCGGATCTCGCCCACGCCCTCGACGGTCTCGAGCTCGGAGTCGGTCGCCCCGAGGATCCCGTCCAGGCCGCCGAACTCGCGCACGATCTGCCCCGTCACGAGCTTCGGCAGGCGCGGGATGCGGCCGAGGATCCTGTAGCCGCGCGGGCTGACGGGGTAGTCGAGCGTGTTGAGCTTGCGGTCGTAGCCGAGCACCTCGGCGAGGCGCCCGAAGTCGAGAAGGTCCTGGTGCGGGAGACGACCGAGGAGGTCGAGCGCGCCCGCGAACGCCTCGTCGGACGCGTCGACGATGTAGTCGCGCACCAGCGCCTGCTTGTCGCCGGCGACGCCGACCATCGTCTCCTCGAGCTGCATCTCGATGAGGCGGCCCTCGGTGCCGAGCTCGACGATGTAGCGCTCGATCTCGACGGCCATGCGGGTGACCATCTCGGAGCGCTGGAGCACGGTGAGGACGTCGTGGAGCGTCGCGCCGCCCTCGAACTCGAGCGCGGTGAGGCGCGTCGAGACCTGGTCGAGGCGCGTGCGGTACTTGTCGAGCGTCGCGAGCGCCTGGTTGGCCTTGGCGAGCACGACCGGGATGTCCTCGAGGATGTACTTCGCGCCGTCGACGTAGAGCGAGACGACCTCGCGCCGCTGGCTGATCGCGATGACCAGCGCGTCGGTCTGCTTGGAGACGCGCTCGGCGGTGCGGTGGCGCGTGCCGGTCTCGAGGCTGAGGATCGTGGGATCCGGCATCAGCTGGACGTTGGCCCAGCTGATTTTGGTGGCGTTCGCGTTCAGCGCGATCGCCCCGTCCATCTTCGCCACCTGGTAGAGCAGCGCGGGGGTGTAGTCGATGTCCAGCTTGATGCCGCCGGAGAAGAGGAACGAGAGGTCGTCGGTCTCGCCGATGACGATCAGCCCGCCCGTCTTGGCGTGCACGATGTTGTCGATCCCCTCGCGCAGCGCTGTGCCCGGAGCGACCATCTCCAGGGCCTTCACCAGCCGGGGCTCCTGACGTGTCTCGAGCTCGATGAGCTCTTCCGTACGTGGAGCCATAGAAGCCCCATTCTAGCGTCTGTGCAGCCCCTATTCCCGCCTTGAGCGGTCGGCCGGGGGACGCACAAAGGGCTCGCGATGTCAAGCCCCGTGGGCGCGTGCCCTCAGAAATCTCCCCCGCCGCCGAAGTCCCCGCCGCCGAAGTCGCCGAACCCGCCGCCGCCGAAGTCGCCGCCCCCGAAGTCGCCGAAGCCGCCGCCGAAGTCGCCGCCGCCCATCGAGCCCCCCGCGACGTCGGACGCCCCCCAGCCCCCGAACGCGCCGCCGAGCATCGAGCCGAACATCAGGCCGGGGAGGAAGCCGCTGAACCCGCCGTAGAAGCCGCCGTAGAACGGGCTGTAGTAGCCCGGCGCGTCGTAGTAGGGGACCCGGCGCCCGCCGGTCACGATCTCGCGCGTCATCGGCTCCTGTCCCTGCTCGAGCCGGACGGCGTCGGCCTCGCAGACCGGCACGCTGCGCATCGCGCCGTAGCCGTCGGGGGCCCACTCGACCTCGCGGGTGCTCGGGCCGTGGCGGGGGTCGAAGAAGCAGGGCGGGCGGCGCTCGGGCGGCGTCTGGCCCTGCAGCCGCGCCTTGGCCGAGGCCATCGCCCAGCGGCCCTCCTCGAGCGCCTCGCCGATCGGGCCGAAGTCGGCGGGATCTCGAGCGCGGTCGAGACCCCGTTCGGCCTCCTCGTAGCGCTCCAGGGCGCGGCCGTAGTCGGCCTTGGCCTGCTCGTCGGCGCCGGGCATCTCGACGTCGAGGTCGAGCGCGCGGACGTCGTCGCCGAGCGCGATGAGGTCCTCGCGGGCGGTCTCGCGCAGCTCGGCGACCTGCGCCTCGCGCTCGCGGCGCCGGCGCCGGTTGCGGCTGAAGGCGAAGAGCGCCGCGCCCCCTCCGAGCAGGCCGAGCAGCGCCAGGCCGCCGAAGCCGCCCCCGCCCGGGCCCTTGCCCGGCACCTCGCCGCCGTTGGCCCGCGCCTCGCCGACGCGCTCGACGAACTCGCGCAGGACCTCGTACGCGTTCCCGTCGGCGGCCACCTCGATGGCGTCGGTGGCGATCCGCCCGGCCTCGCCGCGGTCGAGCACGCCGCTCGTGGCGCCCGCGCGCAGCGTGTTCCCGGAGACGAGGGCGTACGTCCCCGGCCGGCGGACCTGCTGGACGATCGCGCTCAGGGCGGCGTCGGGGCTGCCGCCGGCCTCGTCCTCGATCGCCTCCGGCACGATCGCGATGTAGAGCGGCCCGGCCTTCTCGTCGTCGATGAGCCGCTCCAGCCGGGCCTCCTCGTCGCGGGAGATCGCCTCCTCGGCGCTCTGGTCGACATAGACCGGCGAGGTCCGCAGCCCGTCGGCGGCCTCGAGCACGATCGACCGCTCGGCGCCGGTCTGGGCCGGGGCGGCAGCGGGCGCGGCGAGCAGCGCGAGCGCGGTCAGGAAGGCGGTCAGCGGGCGGGTCACGCTGGACAGATTGCCCATTTACAGCCCGACCTGACCGTCGGGTAGCGTCGGCGGATGCCCCTCCTTGCCCGCACGCTGGTCGCCGCCCTGCTGCTCGCCTCGGCCGCGCCGGCGACCGCCGGCGCCGCCACCCCGTTCGACGTCGCGCCGCACTTCACCGACGACGTCGTGGTCAACACCGGCGACGCGACCCAGTCTCCGGCCGACGTCGGCGCCACGTCCTACGCGACGACGGCGGCGATGGCCGCGGCCACGACGGAGGAGTGCCGGAACGGCGGCCCGGATGGCCCGCTGGACATCGACGGTCTGCCGGACAACGGCCTGTTCGCGCTCACCGACGTGCATCCCGCCGTGCAGCTCGGGTTCGCGGAGGGCAACAACGGGTCGAACGTCTGGAGGACGAGCGTCGACGGCGAGAACCGCACGATCGAAGCCCCGGACCAGCGCTACTCCCGGGTGGTCCTCCTCGTCGCCTCGGCGCAGGGAGAGAGCTCGATCGACGTGACGCTCTCCTACAGCGACGCGACGAGCGGGAGCGTCCTGAACATCCCGGTGTCCGACTGGTTCACGGACCCCGCGGTCGGCGCGTACTCCCTGATCGACGGCATGGACCGCATGGATCCGGCGGGGACGCAGTGCTTCGACGTCGACGACGGGGCGATCTTCGGCTACCCGATCGAGGTCAACCCCACGAAGACGCTCACGAGCATCAACGTCGAGAAGGACGACGCCTCGGGCTCGTTCCTCCTGCTCTTCGGGGCGATCGGCGAGAAGCCGGAGCTGACGGTGGACACCGCCGGGCTGGGGACCGGGGCGGTGGTGAGCGGCGAGGCGACCCCGTTCATCGACTGCGACAGCGACGGCGGCGACTGCACCCAGGCCTGGGATCCGGGCGAGGGCACCACCGTGACGCTCACCGCGACGCCCGACACCGGCTCGGTGTTCCTCGGCTGGTCCGGGGCGTGCACGGGGACCGGCCAGTGCGAGGTCACGCCGGACCGGGAGCGCCTCGCGACGGCGCACTTCGGTCAGCCGGTGGAGCTCGACGTGACGCGGGAGGGTGAGGGCTCCGGCGTCGTGACGAGCGCCCCCGACGGCATCGACTGCGGCAGCGACTGCACGCAGGAGTACCTCGCCGACCTCGGGCAGGAGGTCGAGCTGACCGCGACCGCCGCCTCGGACTCGCGGTTCGCTGGCTGGTCGGGCGATCAGTGCAGCGGCACGAGCCGGACGTGCGTCGTGACGATGGACGAGGCGGTCTCGGTCACGGCGACCTTCGCGAAGCGGCCGCCGCCCGACGCGGACGTGCCGCCGGGCGACGAGAGCGGGGACGACAGCGAGCTTCTGCCGGGCCCGCCGGTGCTGCCGCCGCCCTCAGCGGGGCCTGACCTGACCGCGCCGCGGCTCGACGTCACGCTCGCGCGCCGGGTCCCCGGCGCCCGAGCGGCGCGCTCCGGCCTGCCGCTCTCCTTCACGTGCTCGGAGGCCTGCACCCTGACCGTCCGCGTGAGGCTCGCCGGCGCCGCCGCGAAGCGCCTGCGCCTCTCGCGCGGCCGCGCGGTGACGGTCGCGAAGGCGTCGGCCACGGGCGCCGCCGGCCAGGCGAAGACGGTGCGCCTGCGCCTGACGCGCCGGGCGGCGCGGCGGCTGAAGCGCGCGCGCAGGGCGACCCTCTCCGTGATCCTCACCGCGGTCGACGCGGCCGGCAACCAAACGGTCGTCCGCCGGACGGTGACGCTCCGGCGCTGAGGCGCGGCGCTCGCCGCGGCGCCCCCTCCGACGCCGCTCCTAGGCCGCGCGGGCGCGGCGCTCGCCGGCCCCGAACGCGGCCTTCAGGGCCTCGCGGAGCGTCCGCGCCTCGACCCCTCCGCTGCCCGGCGGCCCGATGACGGTGCGCAGGCCGAACTTCGCCGCCTCCTCGACCCGCCGCTCGGGGTGGCCGACCGAGCGCAGCTCGCCGGTGAGCCCGACCTCGCCGAAGGCCGCGAGGGGAAGGGGAGCGGTGGAGCCGCCCTCGCCGGCCCCCTCGAACGCGACGCCCTTCGCGGCGCCCGCGACGGCCAGGGCCACGGCGAGGTCGACGCCCGGCTCGTCGACCCTCACCCCGCCGACGACGTTGACGAACACGTCGGCGGTCCCCACCCCCACGCCGGCGTGGCGGCCGAGGACGGCGAGGACGAGCGCCAGGCGATTCCTGTCCAACCCGTTGACGACCCGCCGCGGGGGCACGAGCTCGGAGGGCGAGACGAGTGCCTGGACCTCGACGAGCAGCGGCCGCGAGCCCTCCATCGCCGCGAGCA
>DASVRH010000128.1:0-1603 GCA_036388715.1 Solirubrobacteraceae bacterium
CGCATCGAGATGGGCGACCTCGAGGCCAAGGACCGCATGATCTGCGCGAACCTGCGCCTCGTCGTCTCGGTGGCGCGCCAGTACGCGCCGAGCACGCAGGGCGTGCCGTTCCTCGACCTCGTCCAGGAGGGCATGCTCGGACTCATCCGCGCCGTCGAGAAGTTCGACTGGCGCCGCGGGCACCGGTTCTCGACCTACGCGACATGGTGGATCCGCCAGGCCGTCGAGCGCGCGCGCGACGGCAAGGGGGACACCATCCGCCTGCCGGTCAACGTCGTGCGCAAGCAACGGAAGGTCGCCCGGGCCGAGGGCGCGCTCGCCCTCTCCCTGGACCGCCCGCCCACCGACGACGAGATCGCCGCCGCCGCGGAGCTCTCGGTCGAGGAGGTCATGGCCGTGCGCGACATCGCCCGCGCGGTGGCGTCGCTCGACCGCCGGCTCGGCGACGAGGGCGACGACGCGACCTTCGGCGAGCTGCTCGGCGACGACGCCCCCGGGCCGGAGGAACTGGCCCTCGTGTCGATGCGCCGGGAGACGCTGCTTGCCGCGCTGGCCGAGCTGCCGGCGCGCGAGCGGATCGTCGTGGGCCTGCGCTACGGACTGTCGGGCGCCGAGCCGGCGCCCCTGCGCGAGATCGGCCGCCGCCTCGGGCTCACGCCGGAGCGGGTGCGGCAAATCGAGAGCGCGGCGCTCAGCCGCCTCGGCCGCACGCAGCAGATCGCGGCGCTGCGCGCCGCCGCCTAGGTCCTACTCGCCGTTGCCGTCCGGTGAGGCCCCGAGGTCGAGGTCCCACCGCCCGGACGGCCCGGGGCCGCCGGTGATCGGGTTCTCCTCGGCGGGGTCCAGCTCGCGGTCGTAGTCGAAGGTCATGCGGACCTCGGTGCCGATGCCGGGGCCGCCGCGGACCTCGAACGCGTCCGACAGCGCGGCGATCAGCGGCAGGCCGAGGCCGAGCGCCGTGGTCCCGGTGCGGGTCGCGCGCGGCTGGATGCCCGACCCCTCGTCGCGCACGACCACGGTGAGCGCCCGCTCGTCGGCGAACATCTCCACGGCGAGCCGCCCGGCGACCTCGTCGTAGGCGTGGACGACGGCGTTCGTGCACGCCTCCGTCACGGCCATCTTCGCGTCGGAGAGCACGGCGCCGTCGAGCGCGAGGCCGTCGGCGACGCCGACGAGCGCCTGGCGCACGACGCCGACCCCCTCGGGACGCGCCGGCAGGTCGAGGCGGACGACGGGCGCGTCCGTCATGACGCGTCCGCCGGCGCGGAGCGCGCGGCCTCGAGTGCCTCCTCGCGCGACTTGACCACCGGGAAGACCGGGACCAGGCCTGTGATCTCGAGGATCCGCTGCACGCCGGGCTCCGGCTCGTCGCCGAGCGACACGGCGTAGCCGACGCCCTTCTCGAGCGCCTGCCGCCGCGCCTCGAGCAGCGCGCCGAGGATCGACGAGTCGAGGAAGGTGGCGGCGGAGAGGTCCACGATCACGCCCGTCGGCGAGCCGCCGAGCGCTTCCTCGAGGCGGTCGCGGAGCGTGGGGGCGGTGTAGATGTCGTGCTCCCCGCGTACGACGACGACGAGCACGTCCCCGTGGCTGTCGTCAAGGG
>DASVRH010000129.1:0-2109 GCA_036388715.1 Solirubrobacteraceae bacterium
ACAGCGGGGTCCGCGTCCGGACCGTGATGGCCGCCGCGGGCGCCGCGTGGCTGCCGTTCCTGCTCTTGGGCATCACGTCGATGGCCGGCGAGTTCAGGCACGGCACCGCGGCGACGACGTTCCTCGTCTCGCCCCTGCGTCACCGTGCGTTCCGCGCGAAGGTGGCCGCGCTGGCGCTCGCGGGGCTCGTCGTCGGCGCGATGGCGATCGCGCTCACGCTCGCGGTCGCGGTGCCGTGGTACGCCGCCGAGGGGGTCGCGCTCGGGCCGCACCTCGACGACGTGACCATCGCATTCCTGGGCTCCCTTGCCGTCACCGCGCTGGCGGCCGTGATGGGCGTCGGCCTCGGCGCCGCGCTGCGCAACCAGACGGCGGCGGTCACGGCGGCGCTCGTCTGGTCCGTCGTCGTCGAGTCGCTCGCCGCGGGGTTCCTTCCCGAGCTCTCCCGCTGGCTGCCGGGGGCGGCCTCCACGGCGGCCACCGGCTCGGCGAGCATCGGCGACACGCTCGGTGTCGCCGGCGGGCTCCTCCTGTCGCTCGCCTACGCGGTGGCCTTCGCGCTCGTCGGTCGCCGGCTCCTGCTGCGCAAGGACCTGGCATGACGGGGAGCGGCGGTCAGGCGAGGAGGGAGCGGCCGATGATCTCCTTCATGATCTCGTTCGACCCGGCGTAGATGCGGCTCACGCGGGCGTCGGCGTAGAGACGGGCGATCGGGTACTCGAGCATGTAGCCGTAGCCGCCGAACAGCTGCAGGCAGCGGTCGATGACGCGGCCCTGGACCTCGGTGCAGAAGAGCTTGACCTCGGCGGCGCGCTCGACCGACAGCGTCCCTTCGACGAGCTGCATCGTGGCCTCGTCGACGAACGCCTGCGCGGCGTCGGCCTCGGCCTTGCAGGCGGCGAGCTCGAAGCGCGTGTTCTGGAAGGCGGAGATCGGGTTGCCGAAGGCCTCGCGCTCCTTGACGTACTCGACCGTCATCCGCACCGCGGCCTGCGCGGTGGCGACGCCGACGACGGCGACGCTGAGGCGCTCCTGCGCGAGGTTGTGGACCATCTGGCCAAAGCCGTGGCCCTCGGCCACGAGCAGGTTCTCGACGGGCACGCGCGCGTCGTTGAAGAAGAGCTCGGCGGTGTCCTGCGAGTGCAGCCCGACCTTCTCGAGGTTGCGCCCGCGCTCGAGCCCGGGGGTGTCGCCCTCGATGACGAGCATGCTGATGCCCTTGTGGCGCTGCGAGGGGTCGGTCTTGACCGCGGTGACCATGAGGTCGGCGTTGATCCCGTTCGTGATGAACGTCTTCGCGCCGTTGACGATGTAGTGGTCGCCGTCGCGGATCGCCTTGGTCTTGATGCCGGCGAGGTCGGAGCCGGTGCCGGGCTCGGTCATCGCGATCGCGGTGATGAGCGTGCCGTCCACGATGCCGGGCAGCCAGCGCTTCTTCTGCTCGTCGTCGCAGTACTCGAGGAAGTACGGCAGGCAGACGTCGTTGTGGAGCGTCAGGCCGACGCCGAAGCCGCCGAGGTTGAGCCGGAAGCACTCCTCGCTGAGGACCACGTTGAAGCGGAAGTCGTCGACGCCCGCGCCGCCGAACTCCTCGGGCACCTGCGTCGCGATGAACCCGTTGGCCCCGGCGGCGGCGAACACCTCGCGGGGGACGATCCCCTCGCGCTCCCAGTCGTCGTAGCGCGGCGCGACCTCGTTGGTCAGCCAGCGCCGGACACTCTGGCGGAAGTCCTCGTGGTCGTCCTCGAAGATGCGGCGTCGGGAGGTCGTCGTGTCGGTCGCGCTCATGCACGAAGAGTAGGTTCACGCGCGAGGTCCCGCGTGATGCCCACCGCCGCGCGCTGGCCCGACGCGAGCGCCTGCACGACCGCGGGCGCGTTGACGACGAGGTCGCCGGCCGCGTAGACGCCCTCGACGGCGGTACGCCCGAAGTCGTCGACGACGAGCTGCCCGCCTTCCGCGCGCTCGAGCTCCAGACCCTCGAACGCGGCGTCGCGCGGCGTGGGCGGGGCCGCGACGAAGAGGACGTCGCGCTCGACCTCGCGACCGTCGGGCAGGACGACCGCGCGCAGCTCGCCGCCCTCGGCGCGCACACCGGACACCGCGTCG